>JAAFHS010000025.1 GCA_013298485.1 Rhodobacterales bacterium | reverse complement strand
GGTGGAACCATCCTGTGCGAAGGCAGGCAGGGTCGCCGCACCAAACGCAGCGGCAGCGGTGCCGAGCACGCGGCGGCGGTTCAGCATGAATGCGTCTTTGCCAGACATCTGACATCTCCTGCTTTGGTCTTGGTCGTCAATTATCTAACGCGCTTGCAACCGGCCCGCAAATCAAACAAGCGTCATTCGGCACAAGGCTGCGCGGTAGGGTTTGAAGGTTACACTGGGTTTCGCTATGACTTGCGCCGCATTGGGCAGCACGCCCGCTTTTGTGAGATCACGATGAACAGACGATCGGTGTTTATTCTGGGCGGCCTTGCCGCATTGTCGGCATGTACGGGTGCCGTGGCGCCACCACAGCTGGGCGCGGATGGCCGACCGTTGCCACGGGTCTACCGGATTGATGCGACAAACCAGAATCAGATCCCCTTCCGCGTGCTTGATTCGGTCAATTCGTTGCGCGCGGCGCGGGGTGCGCCACCCATGCAGCTGAATGCACAGCTGACGGCGGCGGCTGCGACCCATTCGCGCGACATGGCCGTGCAGAACCGGCCCTGGCATTTCGGATCGGACGGATCGTCGCCCCTGGTGCGGGTTCAGCGCACGGGATATACCGGAACGCTGTTGGGCGAGCTGATTTCGGAGACATTCGAGACCGAGCTGGAAACGCTGGCGGCCTGGTCGGCGCAGGCGGATACGCGCGATATCATCCTTGACCCTGCGGCGCGCAACCTGGGCTTTGCATGGTTTCAGGAACCGAACGGCAAGATCTGGTGGACCTATGTCGCGGGGACGTGACCAGGGCATAACCAAAGGCTTGCAAGTCTTGGATCATCGTCAATCTGAAACAAATTGACGGTGATCGGCCCTAGGGCAGGATATTGATGACAGTGCCGTCGCGGACCATAGCGTAGATTTCTTCAATCTCGCGGTCCCTGACGGCAATGCAGCCTGCTGTCCAATCGTCGCGGCGGGCCAGTGCCTCGGACCAGCCATGAATGAAGATGTCACCGCCAGGTTCCAGACCAAGGGATTCGGCATAAGCCACGTCTTGTTCATTGGGATACGAGATGCCAAGCGACAGGTGGTATTCGGAATTCGGGTTGCGGCGGTTGATGCGGTAAACGCCTTCGGGCGTGCGACCGTCACCTTCAAACTGCTTGTGGCCAAGGGGTGCGAAACCGAGAGAGATGTCATAACTGCGCAAAATCTGCGTTCCGTGCAGAAGATACATCTTGCGGTCGGTCTTGTTGATCTGAATCAGCGTGACGGCGGGACCGTCATAGGTGCGGAACTTTGACCGCTGGCCGCAGGATGCC
Organism: Rhodobacterales bacterium; assembly: GCA_013298485.1. Classification (GTDB taxonomy): domain Bacteria; phylum Pseudomonadota; class Alphaproteobacteria; order Rhodobacterales; family Rhodobacteraceae; genus JAAFHS01. The sequence continues at coordinate 11,179 of JAAFHS010000025.1, read as the reverse complement.
AGGGTGATGACAGCCACCAGTACGACAAGAAGTTTGAAGAAACGCATCTGACTGCTGCCCCGGCATGTTTTTTCCATCGCATAGCGAATCTGTGTGGGCGTGGCTAGCATCAGAATGCAGGGAGAGGGCCTGATCCTGCGTTCGTGATCGGCTATGGCCTGCGCGGGGGGCTAGCGCGCGTGAATCGGGCCGCGAGTTCGACATGGGCAGACCAGCGGAACTGATCGATGACCTGCACCCAATCAAGGGTATAGCCTGCCGCAATCAGGACCTTTGCATCGCGGGCGAAGGTGACGGGATTGCAGGACACAGCGGCAATCACGGGCACGCCGGACCGGGCGAGGGCGGCTGTCTGCGCCTCGGCCCCCGCACGGGGTGGGTCGATGACCACGGCATCAAAGCCCTTCAGCTCATCGGCATCAAGCGGACGGCGGAACAGATCGCGCACGGCAACCGTCAGGCGTTTCAACCCTTCGGCCTGCCGCCAGCCCTTTTCCATCGCGGCGGTCATGGCGGTATCGCCTTCGACCGCATGCACCTCGGCACCTTCGGCGAGGGGCAGGGCAAAGGTGCCAACGCCGGCAAAGAGATCAGCCACGCGTGCCGCACCACCGACCGCTTCGGTTACCGCCGCCAGAAGGGCGGACTGGCCGTGTTCGGTGGCCTGCAGGAAGGCACCCGGTGGCGGGATCACCAGTGCGCGGCCGAAACGTTGCACGGGGGCGGTGCGCAGGGCGATCACCTCATCATTCCAGGTCAGGCGGGCAATACCGTGGGCCTCGGCAAGACGGGCGAGATCAAGACGCAGGGCGGCATCGGCAGCCTTGCCACCCGTGACCACAACATCCGGGCCGCCAAGGGACTGCGTAACCATCAGCGTCACATCCGCGCTGCGCGAGCCGCCAAGTTTCACCAGCGCCTCCAGCGCCGGAAAAGTCGCCATGATGCCCGGGTGCAGCAGGCGGCAGTGGGGGATGGCGACCAGCATGTCGGACGCGCGGGCGTGAAAGCCGATCAGCCCGCCACTTTTGGTACGCCGCGCGGTCAGCGTGGCCCGTCTGCGCGACTGCGGCGGCGAGGTGACAATGGGGCAGAAGGGCGCGTCGATCCCCTGCCCCGCCAGGGCACCCTTGACGATGCCCAGTTTCCAATCGGCCACGAAGGCATCGCCTGCATGCTGCATCAGGCATCCGCCGCAGGTGCGCGCATGGGCACAGGGCGGGCGCACACGGTTGACCGAAGGTGTCAGGATTCGGGTATTTGTCAGGTGATCGCCGTCAAGATCACCCTCGACAACCTCACCCGGCAGGGTTTGCGGCACGAACACAGCGCCATCCGGCCCCTGGGCCACCCCATCACCAAGGTGGCCGAGCCGGTCAATCGTCAGGATCACTCTGCGGCTTCCTTTGTATCGACGCCGATAAAGCCACCCGATTGGCGGTTCCAGTAACGCGCATAAAGGCCATTTGCGGCCAGAAGTGCCGCGTGATCGCCGATTTCGACAATCCGGCCATCCTCCAGCACGATGATCCGGTCCATCGCGGCAATCGTGGACAGGCGGTGCGCGATGGCAAGCACGGTTTTTCCTTGCATCACAAGCGACAGAGCATCCTGAATGCTGGCCTCAACCTCGGAATCGAGCGCACTCGTTGCCTCATCAAGCACCAGAATCGGCGCGTCTTTCAGGAAGGCACGGGCGAGCGCGATGCGTTGCCGCTGGCCACCCGACAGTTTCACGCCACGTTCACCCAGGAAGGCGTCATAGGCGCGGCGGCCCTTGTGATCGGCCATGTTGGCGATGAAACCATCCGCCTCGGCGGCCTTGGACGCCGCGATCATCGCCTCCTCTGACGCATCGGGCAGGCCGTAAAGGATGTTGTCGCGGGCGGATCGGTTGAACATCGCGGTTTCCTGCGTGACCATCCCGATCTGGCGGCGCAGGCTTTCCTGCGTGATCTGGCGCACATCGTGGCCATCGATCAGAACGTGGCCCTTTTCGGCATCATAGAGCCGCAACAGCAGCGAAACGAGCGTGGATTTCCCGGCACCGGATGCACCCACGATGCCCAGCTTTTCACCCGCGCGGATCGTCAGGTTGATATCGGCAATGCCCGCCCGCGCCCGGCCATACCCGAAGGTCACGTTGTCAAAGGTGATCTCGCCCTTCACGCGCGGCAGGTCCTGCGCGCCCGGTTCATCGGCAAGGGTATGGGGCACGGCGAGGGTGCGCATGCCATCCTCCACCTCGCCAATCGAGGTATAGATGGACAAAAGCGTAAAGCTGACCCAGCCCGACATCTGCGCGATGCGCATGGCGATGGCACCAGAGGCGGCAATCGCCCCGGCGGTCGCCAGCCCCTGTTGCCATAGCATCAGGGTGCCGCCGATCAGCAGCACGGGCAGAACGCCCGCCAGCGTCATCAAGGCAAAGCGGAACCAGGTGGACAGCTCGCCGAATTCGAGGCTGCGTTCGCGGAACACCTCCATCGCCTCAAGCGCCACGCGGTCTTCAAACGCGGCATGGGCGAACAGTTTCACCGTCTTGATATTGGTGATGGTGTCGACAACCTGCCCGGTGACCATCGCACGGGCGGCGGCGCGGGCGGCGGCGTTCAGTTTCACCCGTGGCAGGAAGTACCGGATCATCAGGACGTACCCCACCAGCCAGACCGCCAGTGCCACCGCGATGCGCCAGTCGATGGCCACCAGAAAGATCACCGATCCGATCACGGATGCCAGCGCGAAGGCGACCGTATTGATCGCCTCGGTCGCCACATCCGTGACGGCGCGGGCGGCCTGCATCTGTTTGGTGGCAATCCGGCCCGCGAAATCGTTGTCAAAGAACGTGACCGCCTGCCCCAGTGTCCAGCGGTGCAGACGGCTGAGCACCAGCGGCAGCACGTTCGGGCCGATGACAATACTGTTCGATGCCGCAGAGACAGCAAAGGACAGCGGACGCAGGACGAGGTAAAAGAACACAAACGCGATCAGCAGCATGGCGTTGTCGGTAAAAAACCCCGCCGGGCCGCCGGTGACGGCCGCGTCAATCACCCAGCCCAGGATCAGGGCAGAGACGACCTCTGTCGCGCCCGCGATGGATGACAGCACGGCGGCGAACCACAGCATCGGCCAGGATCCGCCAAGGCACCAGCGGAAGAATGCGCCCAGTTTCTGCGGCGGCGGGCCATCGGCGGGATCAAAGGCGTCGATCCAGCCGCCCATGCGGGTCAGGATGTTCATTCGGCAGCCTCTTCTTCCAATCCGATGAACCCACCCGATTGGCGCGCCCAGAACCTTGCATATAGACCGTTCAGCGCCAGAAGCTCTGCATGCGTGCCTTCCTCGGCGATGCGGCCATCCTCCAGCACCACGATCCGGTCCATCGCCGCAATCGTGGACAGCCGGTGCGCGATGGCAATCACCGTCTTGCCGTGCATCACGCCATAAAGTGCGTCCTGGATCGCCGCCTCGGCCTCGCTGTCCAGGGCACTTGTCGCCTCATCCAGAATAAGGATCGGCGCGTCTTTCAGGATGACGCGGGCCAGGGCCACGCGCTGCCGCTGCCCGCCGGACAGTTTCACGCCGCGTTCGCCAACATGCGCATCATACCCCATGCGCCCCTCGGGGTCTTGCAGCGTCAGGATGAAATCATGCGCCTCGGCCTGTTTGGCGGCCGCGATCATCGCATCCTCGCCCGCATCGGGGCGGCCATAGAGGATGTTGTCGCGGACGGAGCGGTGCATCAGGCTGCTGTCCTGCTGCACCATGCCGATCTGGCGGCGCACCGAATCCTGCGTGACGCCTGCGATATCCTGCCCGTCGATCAGGATGCGCCCGCCTTCGGCATCATAGAACCGCAGCATCAGCTTGACCAAAGTCGATTTCCCGGCACCCGACCGGCCCACGATACCGATGCGCGCGCCGGGGCGGATGGTCAGGCTGACATCCTGCAGCCCGCCCGACCCGCGCCCGTAATGATGCGAGACATGGTCAATCTGGATCAGCCCCTGTTGGAATTGCAGGGCTTTGGCTTGCGGTTTATCCACCAGCTCAATGGGGTGGGTGATCGTCTCCATCCCCTCTTGCACGACGCCCAAAGCCTGCACGAGGGAGGTGAAGGCCCACATGATCCAGTAGGTCATGTTGTTCAGGCGCAGCACCAGGGCCGTTGCCGCCGCCACCGTGCCGACGCTCGCCTGCCCCTGATACCACAGCACAATGGCCCAACCCGTCACGGCCACGATCAGGAAGCCGTTCAGGCAGGTGAGCGCCAGATCCATCTTGGTGACGATGCGCATTTCTTTCATGAACGTGGCGCGGGCATGCTCGATCGCCTGCTTGGCATAGTCGATTTCAGTGTCATGATGCGCAAACAGCTTGACCGAATGGATATTGGTATAGGCATCGACGACCCGCCCCGTGACGGCTGAGCGCGCATCCGAGCTGGCCTTGGAGGCTGGCCCCGCACGTTTGATCGTCCATTGCACCAGCCAGGCGTAGAGCACCATCCAGATCAAAAGCGGCACTAACAAACGCGGATCGGCCTCGGTCAGCATGATTGCCGCACCGACAACGGTGACGGAGGCAAAGGCCACGGCATCAAATGTCTGGAACACCGCATCGCCTGCTGCAGGCGGTGTCTGCATGATGCGGTTGGCGATGCGTCCCGCAAAATCCGATTCGAACCAGCCCACGGGCTGACGGATCACATGGCGATGCGCGCGCCAGCGAATCATCGTGCCGAAATTGGGAAGGATGGTGTTGTGCAGCAGGGCGACGTTGGCGACGAGGAACAGAGGCCGCAGAATCAGTACTGCAAGGCCGACCATGATGATCTCGCGCCCGTAGGTGGCCCAGACCACGGCAGGCGTCGATGTGGCCAGCAGGTCCACCAGACGGCCCACATACCAGATCAGCGCCACATCGGCGAAGGCCGCCACCACAGACAGCAAGGCCGTCACGGCAAAAACCCCTCTGAAGGGGCGCACGTAGTCTTTCAGGAACGGCCACAGCCGCCGGGGGGGCGTATCGGTTTCCTCGTAGGGGCCGTAGGGATCGACGAGGTCTTCAAAGAAGCGGAACATGGGGATGCCTCTGACCTTGGACGCGTCATATAGCGCATCGGGAGGGTGAGGAAAACCGCCCTCAGGCCAAAAGTTCCGCGCGCGTCAGGGTCAGGTCGGATGCAAGCCAGCGCGATTCAAGTTCTTTCAGGCGAGCACCAAGGGCAGGACCCTGCAGGGCAGGCATCAGATCAGCGGCAGTGACAGGAAATTGCGCCTGTGCGCCGCGCTGCACCTCTTCCATGACGCCAACCGGCATCGGCTGGCCAAGCACTGACGCTCGCAAAATAACCGCGTCCGAGCCGCGATAAAGCCCAAGACGCCAACCCAATACTGCAGGAGGCTCCAGACTGCCGATTGCTTCGCGCAGCGCCGCGAAATCCCGGGCTTCAGCGCGCGACAACCGCAGGCGGTCGGCGACATCTTCGCCGCCGATCGCTGCGAGGCGGCGAATCCAGTCTGGATCGGCGTCTAGTTCGTAGTTGACCAGAGGGCCAAGTGGCTGAAGGTCTGCTCCCGGCAAAACCCGCGCCAGCACACCACTTCGCGCCATCGCTGCCAGAGCAGGGGCTGGGTCATATGCCGACAGCAGTTTGCGTATCTCTGCGCCCACGCGTTCCCGTGACAGGGTGGATATCCTGTCCGCATGCACGGCACAGGCGGCCAGGCCGTCCGCGTCAATGCCGGCCTCCGGGTCTCCGTACTGGGCGTGAAAGCGGAAAAGCCGCAGGATACGCAGGTAATCCTCGCGGATACGCTCATCCGCATCGCCCACAAACCGCACCCGGCGCGCCAGCACATCCGCCAACCCGCCCAAGGGATCAATCACCGTGCCATCTGCGCGCGCATAAAGTGCGTTCATCGTCAGATCACGGCGCGCGGCGTCCTCGGCCACATCCGCCGTAAACGCCACCGTCGCATGACGGCCATCGGTGGCCACATCGCGGCGAAAGGTTGTCACCTCATAGGGGATACCGCCCGCGATCACCGTGACAGTCCCATGGTCAATCCCTGTCGGGATTACACGAAAACCAGCGGATTCCGCCAGTTTAGTAACTGTTTCTGGCAGGGCATCTGTCGTGATATCCACATCTGCCACGGGCGCGCCGATCAGCGCATTGCGCACGCAGCCGCCCACAAAAAGCGCCTGAAATCCCGCCCCGGTCAAGGCGGCACACAGGGCTTGCGCGCCCTTTTCCGTCAGCCAGCCCCCCGAAACCTTCACGGCTGCATCCTTTCGGCAAGGCCGCGCAGAATCCGCGCTGTAGCACCCCAGATGTAGTAAGGGCCGTATGGTACCGCATAGTACCGCCGCCAGACACCGCGCCAATCGCGCCGTTCCACCGCAAAATTGGCCGGATCGGTGACATGGGATAGCGGGACAGAAAAAACTTCTTCGACCTCATCGCGCTGCAGGACAGGCACAAATGTGTCTCTGATCAGGCCCAGAACGGGCGTAACAGTATACGCCGTGATCGTCTCATGCGGTGGCAGGCGGCCAAGGATCTGCACATGGCCGCGCGGCAGGCCGATCTCTTCCCAGGCCTCGCGCAGGGCGGCACCTTCGGGGGCGTCATCATCGTCGTCGATCTTGCCACCGGGAAAGGCGATCTGCCCTGGATGATGCTGCAGGCCCGACGCCCGCTTGGTCAGAATGACCCGCGCACCATCGGCGCGCAGCACGACCGGCACCAGCACGGCCGCCGCGCGCAAGATGCGGCCGGGCGGCAGTGGGGTTCCGGGGTTCAGATCGAAATCAGACGATGCGCCCGCATCGCGCCCCAGTGCAGCGCGCAGGCGGGCTTCATCAGGCCCCATCACCGGCGGCCTTCTTTGCCTCGAACCCCAGGGTTGCGGGGTCGAGTTCGTAATGCGCGCCGCAGAACTGGCAGTCTGCCGTGACGATGCCTTCATCCGTCGTCATGTGGCGGATGTCCTTGGCCGAATAGATCGACATGGACTGGCGCACCTTATCTGCCGAACAGGAACACCCAAAGCGCACCGGCTGCGGCTCAAACGCGCGGGGGCCTTCTTCGTGAAACAGCCGCACCAGAAGGTCGGTCGGGGCCACCGTCGGACCGATCAGCTCAAGCTCCTCCACCGTGTCCAGCAGGATGTTGGCGCGCGTCCAGTTTTCGCCCTCCTCCCCCGCCAGAATATCGGTGTGGTTCAGCAAACCGCCCTCACCCGAGCCTCCTTCGGCCGCGACAAAGGGCGAGGCTTTCGGCATATGCTGCAGCATCACGCCCCCCGCCCGCCAATGCGACGCCTCACCCGGCACCTGACTTTTGCCGAAGGTCAGGGCAAAGCGGGTCGGCAGCTGTTCGGATTGGGCAAAATACGTCTCTGCACAGGCAGAAAGTGACCCGCCCGCAATCGGCGTGATGCCCTGATAGGGGGTCATATCTTCGCCCTGGTGGATCAGAACCGCGAAGTACCCTTCGCCGATCTGACTGAACGGTTCGGCGTCATGATCAAGCCGTTCTTTATCATAACTCGCATAGGCGCGGATGCGGGCGGGCTGCCCGTCATCGGTCGGGCCATAGTAATCTGTCGCAATCAGGCGGGCGGGGCCTTTGCCCCGGATCTGGATCGACAGTTTCCAGCGCAGCTTGACCGCCTGCCCGATCAGCGCCGTCAGCAATGCCGCCTCGGCCACCAACGCCTCGATCAACGGGGGATAGTTGTGCTGTTTCAGCACATGGTCCAGCGTGCCGTCCAACCGTGCCACGCGGCCACGGATACCCGGCAGGTCCAATTGAAAGGGCAGGACGGTATCGTCCCAGGCGAGTTGTGTTCCGGTGATCATAGGGGTTTTCCTGGCTGCCATCTGTGGCATACCGCGCCTATATAGGCAGGGCAACCTCGGCTCCAAGGGGGCATTGATGATCCGACGTTACGGCGAGGCTTTGAGGCCCGGGCAATCCTACACGCGCAGGCCGGGTGTTTATGCGATCCTGATCCGGGGCAACGGCCTGCTTGCCACCGTGCAGATGGCCCCTGCGCCCGAATTTCAACTGCCAGGTGGCGGCATCGACCGGGGCGAACACCCCATTGCAGCCCTGCACCGCGAAGTGATGGAGGAGACGGGCTGGCGCATCCACCTGCAGCGGCAGCTTTGTGTGTTCCGACGGTTCACCTATATGCCGGAGTACGATCTGTGGGCTGAAAAGATCTGCCAGATCTATCTCGCGCGCCCCGTGCGGCGGCTGGTACCGGCAACCGAAGCGGGGCATATGCCCGTGTGGCTGCCACTGGCGGATGCCGCAGGCCTGCTGGGCAATGCAGGCGATCAGTCGGTGCTGCGCAGGGCGCTGTCGGGCGGATTTGGCCCCGTGTAGTCAAAGATGATGGCCGAGACATCGTCGGGGAATTCCGCCTTGCCGTGGTAGGAGACGAGTTCCCACTGCAACGCCTCGATCAGCTGGTCGCTGGGCAGGGCCTGCAGACGGTCCACCAGTGCGATGAAGCCGTCCTGGCCCAGCTCCTCTCCCGCGACCGAGGGACATTCGGTGATACCGTCCGAGACCAGGATCAGCCGATCACCGGGGAAAAGCCTTGCCATGACAGTGTCATAGCCCGCATCCGCAATCAGCCCGATCGGCAGGCCGCCCATGCCAAGCACGTCAATCGTGCCACCCTTGCGCAGGATCACGGGGTGCGGATGGCCCGCCTGCACCAGGGCCAGATTGCCCGTGACCATGTCCACCTCGGCATAGGCAAGCGTGAAATACTGGTCGGCCTGCACATCTTCGATCATCAGGCGGTTCAGTTTGCTGGCGACCGTATCGGGCGACCATGCAAATTGCTGGCCCAGCGTCGCCTTGCGGATCGCAATGTTCTGGTCGGGCGATCCGCCCGACAACAGCCCTGCCAACCGTGCCGTCATCATTGCGGAGGCAACGCCATGGCCGGACACATCGACCGAATAGAGGCTGATGCGCCCGTCATTGATCCGGAAACTACCGACCAGATCGCCGCCCACATGCCCAGACGGGCGCATCAGAATCGTGGTGAAGCCCTGGTCGAAATCATGCCGCCGGTCGCGCATCAGCGTCAGTTGCAGCTTGCGCGCCTCCTGCAGATCACGGTCAAGCGAATCATACAGATTCTGAATCTCATCCAGTGCGGCCCGGATCACGCTGTTTTTCTGCACCAGCTGCCGCTGCATGCCGACGATCCGTTCACCCGCGCGCAGGCGTGCGCGTAATTCGTCGGCGTTGAACGGTTTGGTCAGAAAATCATCTGCCCCCGCCTCCAGCCCGCGCGTGATCTCGGCCGTTTCGGATTTGGAGGTCAGCAGGATGAAATAGCTGTAGATTTCAGATGGTAACGCACGGATATCGCGACAGAACTCCACCCCCGTCAGACCCGGCATCATCCAGTCGCTGATGATGATGTCGAACGGCGTGGCCGAACACAGGGCCAGCGCGTCAATGCCCGACGCGGCCTCGGTCACATCATAACCCCAGCGCGACAGCTGCAAGGCAAGCACCCGGCGCTGAGCCCGGCTGTCATCGACAACCAGCACGCGGGTGCGAAGCACTGCCGGGGCAGAGATCATGGGGATGGCTTCATTCACTTGCATATCTGCCTGTCGTCGCAGGGTTGATACCCATGAATGCGCGACAAGACCTTAATGGCCGGTGAAACCTAAAATACCGCGTGATCCCCGCAGTCTGGGTTACGCTAGCTTAAGACAGGACCGCTATCCATCCGGTGACCGCCACGCAGGAGGGATATGATGGCCGCCGTAGATTGGTGTCGCGTTGATGATCTGGCCGAGGAGATCGGCGCAGATGCCGTGATCGAGGTTGTTGCAATGTTTCTTGAGGAAACCGATGCCGTGATCGCGCGGCTGGCCGCAGCCGCGCCCACGTCTGATGACTTTCATTTCCTCAAAGGCTCGGCCCTCAACCTCGGGCTGACGGATTTTGCCGTGCTCTGCCAGCAGGGAGAGGCCGAAACACGGCGGGGGGTCGATGCGGGCGGGATGCGGGCCGAGACGTTGCACTGCTATGATACGGCAAAGTCGGCACTGCTGACGGGGATTGCCGCGCGGTTCGGGGCCTGATCCGCCGTCAGACCATGAATTCCGCCAGTGTTTCATCCGCCGTGATGTCACGAAACACAAAGGCCGCGTCCTCCAGCCGCCGCAGCAGGGCAGCAAAATCGGTGGCCCGTTTGGTTTCGATCCCGATCAGGACCGAGCCGAAGTTGCGCGCCGATTTTTTCAGATATTCGAACCGGGTGATGTCATCATCCGGCCCCAGCATGTTCAGAAACTCCTTCAACGCACCGGGGCGCTGCGGCATGCGCAGGATGAAATATTTCTTCAGGCCGGCGAAACGCTGCGCCCGTTCACGCACTTCCGGCAGGCGTTCGAAATCGAAATTGCCCCCCGATGTGACGCAGACCACGGTCTTGCCCCGGATCTCATCCGCGATGTCCGGCAAGACATCGATGGACAGGGCACCGGCGGGTTCCAGAACGATCCCTTCGACATTCAGCATATCCAGCATCGTGATGCAGATGCGATCCTCCGGCGCCAGATGCACGGCATCGGGCAAGACCCAATCCAGCATCCGGTAGGTCGCATCCCCCAGACGTGCGACCGCCGCCCCATCGACAAAGCTGTTGACCTTGGGCAGGGTGACCGGCCCCCGGTTGCGCAGGGCGGCCAGCAGGCTGGCCCCGCCCAAGGGTTCGACAAACCGGAATGCGGTCTGCGGGCACATCCGGCGCAGATAGCCCGTCACCCCCGCCGACAGCCCGCCACCCCCCACCGGCAGCACGACCATGTCGGGCGCATGGCCCAGCTGTTCCAGGATTTCCACGCCAACCGTGGCCTGCCCTTCGATCACGTCATCATCATCAAACGGCGACAGGAAATGCGCGCCCTGTTCGGTGCAATAGGTTTTGGCGGCGGCCAGCGTCTGGTCGAAGTAATCCCCCAGAAGCACGATTTCGACCGCAGGCCCGCCAAAGGCCGCCGTCTTGTTGATCTTTTGCTGTGGCGTCGTGACCGGCATGAAAATCACGCCCTGCACCCCGAAATGGCGGCAGGCAAAGGCCACCCCTTGGGCATGATTGCCCGCACTGGCACAGACAAAGCG
>JAAFHS010000248.1 GCA_013298485.1 Rhodobacterales bacterium | reverse complement strand
ATTCCGCAGGCTGATTGCCGCGGCCTATGCGGGCTTTGGTCATGCGGCGCGGGCACCCCTTGTGCAACTGGCCCCGAACCATTTCCTGCTGGAACTGTTTCACGGGCCGACACTCGCGTTCAAAGATTTTGCCATGCAGCTGATCGGGCAGATGATGCAGGCGGCTTTGGCGAAAACCGGGGAACGGGTCACGATTGTCGGGGCGACATCCGGCGATACCGGCTCTGCCGCGATGGAGGCGTTCCGGGGGTTAAGCAACGTCGATCTGTTCATCCTGTACCCGCATGGCCGCATCAGCGATGTGCAGCGCCGCCAGATGACAACGCCCAATGAGGCGAACGTGCATGCGCTGGCGATGGACGGCGATTTTGACGATTGTCAGGCTGCCGTGAAGGACATGTTCAACGATTTCGCCTTTCGCGATGGCGTGCGGCTGGCGGGGGTCAACAGCATCAACTGGGCGCGGGTGCTGGCGCAGGTCGTCTATTACTTTACCGCAGCGGTCAGTCTGGGTGCGCCGCACCGTGCCGTCAGCTTTACCGTGCCCACGGGCAATTTCGGCGATATCTTCGCAGGTCATATCGCGCGCCGCATGGGGCTGCCGATCGAACGGCTGGTGATTGCGACCAATCAGAACGACATCCTGCACCGGGCGCTTACATCGGGGGATTATCTGACGCATGGGGTGACGCCGTCGATCAGCCCGTCGATGGATATCCAGGTCAGTTCCAACTTTGAACGCGCGCTGTTTGATGCCTATGGCCGCGACGGGGCAGCGGTCGCGGCGCTGATGGCCGAACTCAAGGCGGGTGGGTTCCACATCAGCCAGGGCGCGCTGCACAGCCTGCGTGAAACCTTCGCCTCGGGCCGTTGTGCGGAGGATGAGACGCAGGCCACGATCACCCGCATCTATGCCGCGACGGGCGAGGTTCTGTGCCCGCATTCAGCGGTGGGCGTGAAGGTGGCCGAAGACCATCTGGGGGCGACGCCGATGGTGACGCTGGCCACGGCGCATCCTGCGAAATTTCCCGATGCGGTGGAAAAGGCGATGGGCCTCCGCCCGGCACTGCCCGCCCGCATGGCTGATCTTTTTGACCGTCCCGAACGGATGACCCGCGTGCCCCATGATCTGGCCGCCATCCAGTCCCTGATCCGTGAAAGGATGCACCGTTGAGTTTGCGTACCACAACCCTTGCCAACGGGTTTCGCATCGTGACCGAAGATATGCCCGGCCTGAAGTCGGCCAGTGCGGGCATCTGGGTCAATGCAGGCGGGCGGCATGAACGATCCGAACAGAACGGCATCGCGCATTTTCTGGAACATATGGCGTTCAAGGGCACGATGAAACGCTCTGCCCTGAAAATCGCCGAGGAAATCGAAGATGTGGGCGGCTACATCAACGCCTATACCAGCCGCGAGATGACGGCCTATTATGCCCGTGTGCTGTCGGCGGATGTGGAACTGGCGCTGGATGTGATCGGTGACATTGTGTTGAACCCGGTGTTCGACCCGCGCGAGATCGAAACCGAACGCCACGTGATCCTGCAGGAAATCGGCCAGGCGCTGGATACGCCCGACGACATCATCTTTGACTGGCTGCATGAGGTGTCCTATCCCGATCAGCCCTTCGGGCGCACGATCCTGGGTCCGTCCGAACGCGTCGGCGCGTTTCAGCGGGCCGATCTGACCGGGTTTGTGCATGAACACTACGGCCCCGATCAGATGATCCTGTCGGCGTCGGGCGGTGTGGATCACGATGCGATTGTCATGCAGGCCGAGGCGCTGTTCGGCCATCTGAAACCGGTGGGCGGCAGCACGATCCAGCCTGCACGCTTTGGCGGCGGCGAACGGCGCAAGGTAAAAAAGCTGGAACAGGCGCATTTCGCTCTGGCCTTCGAAGCCCCGGGTTACCGCGATGACACGGTCTATGCGGCCCAGGTCTATGCCACGGCCATGGGGGGCGGCATGTCGAGCCGCCTGTTCCAGAAAGTGCGCGAGGAGCGGGGGCTTTGCTATTCGATCTTTGCGCAGTCAGGCGCCTATGAAGATACCGGCCAGATCACGATCTATGCGGGCACGTCCGAGGCCGAGATTGCGGCGCTGACGCATCTGACGCTGGATGAATTGAAACGGTCAGCCGATGACATGGGCGAGGCGGAGGTGGCCCGCGCCCGCGCGCAACTGAAGGCGGGGCTGCTGATGGGCATGGAAAGCCCGTCAAACCGCGCCGAACGCAATGCGCGGCTGCTGGCGATCTGGGGCCGTGTGCCTTCGGCGGATGAGGCAGTGGCCAAGATCGATGCCGTCACCACGGACGGCGTGCGCGCCTATGCGGGTGCGATGCTGACGGCGCCGTCGGCCCTCGCACTTTATGGCCCGGTCAAGGGGGCACCGGGGATTGATGTCATCAAGGGCAGGCTCGCCGCCTGATGCTGGGCGTCCGCCGCAGACCGAAGATCGAGACGGAGCGGATGACGCTGCGCCTGCCTGCGCATGGCGACTGGCGGGCCTGGTCGGACCTGCGCGCGGCATCGGCGACCTTTCTGACCCCATGGGAGCCTGTCTGGGCGCATGACCATCTGACGCGCCGCGCCTTCACCAACCGCGTCTACTGGGCGCAGCGGGCCGAAACCCAAGGCACAGCACTGCCGCTCCTGCTGATCCGGCGGACCGATCAGGCGCTGCTGGGGGCGATCACGCTGGACAACATCCGGCGGGGGCCCGCCCAGACCGGCACGCTGGGGTATTGGATCGGGGCCGCGGTCGCGCGGCAGGGGTTCATGCGCGAGGCGATCAAGGCGGTGGTGCATCACGCCTTCACCGCCCTTGACCTGAGCCGGGTCGAGGCGGCCTGCCTGCCGGAAAACGCGCCTTCGCGCGGGGTGCTGGAGAAATGCGGCTTCAAATACGAAGGCGTTGCGCAAAGCTATCTGCAGATCAACGGGCGCTGGCGCAACCATGTGCTTTATGCCAACCTGCGCGGGGATCGGCGCGGGAAAACGGATGTCGGCTGATGCGCAACTGAAGATTTCAGGACTGAAATTTTCAGTTTTGGACGGCCTGTGATGCGAAAAAGCCGCCTGCTGCTGGTGCTTGCCGCGATCTGCACAGCGCACCCGTCGTGGGCGCAAGAGCGTATCCCCAGCCTATGCAATGCCATTGCCACCGACGGCCCGCGCGTGATTGCGGCGTCCTTCGGTGATCCCTTGTCGCGCGATACGGTGCGCATCCATTATCTGACCCATGCCACATTTCTGATCGAAACCCCGGGCGGCCTGGTCGCGGCCACGGACTTTACCGGGCTTGCGGGCATGGCAGATGTGCTGCCCGATATCGTCACGATGAACAATGCGCATATCTCGCACTACGCCACACGGCCCGATCCGCGCATCCGTTATGTGCTGAAAGGCTGGCCGCAGAACGGGCGGCCTGCCGCCTATAACCTTGATCTGGATGAAATGCTGGTGCGCAATGTCACCACCGACCGCCGCCCGCGTCTGGGCGAGGCGAGCGGGGATGAGGCCAATTCGATCTTCATCTTCGAAGTGGCGGGCCTGTGCATCGGGCTGAGCCATCTGCACATCATCCCGACCGAGGCGGATTTTGCGGCGATCGGGCGGCTGGATGTAGTGATGGTGCCGGTGGATGATGGCGTCACATTGCGGATCACCGATGCGGCAGCCGTGGTCCGGCGGTTGCAGGCGCGCGTCGTGATCCCGATGCACTGGTTTTCGGATGCCTCGCGCGATGCGTTCATCAACGACCTTGCGGATGACTATCAGGTGCTGCGGCTGGATCAGCCCGATATCGTGCTGTCGCGCGGCACCTTGCCATCGCGCCCGACGATCATGGTGCTGCAGCCCGCTTTCCTTGAATGATCCAGCCGGTTAGGGTGCCCGCATGCTGAACCCCTGCACCCCCGATTTTGTTGCATCCCTTGCCGCGCAGATCCCCGATGACACGCTGCGCGCGGCAGATGCCCGCTACCTTGACGAACCCCGAGGCCGCTGGATGGGGCAGGGCGGGGCGGTGGCCCTGCCGCGCCGCACCGAAGATGTTGCCGCCATTGTCCGGGTCTGTGCCGCCGCCCGTGTCGGCATCGTGCCCTGGGGCGGGGGCACGGGGTTGGTCGGTGGGCAGTTGATGCCCGACGGGCCAGCCCCCCTGATCCTGTCGCTGGAGCGGATGGATGCATTGCGCGCCATCTATCCCGATGAAGGTGTCATGGTGGTCGAGGCCGGGATGATTCTGGCCGATGTGCAGGCCGAGGCGGCCAAGGTGGGCCGGTTGTTCCCGCTGTCGCTGGCGTCTGAAGGCACGGCGCGGATCGGGGGCAACCTTGCCGCCAATGCGGGCGGGGTGAACGTGCTGCGCTATGGCAATACACGCGACCTGGTGCTGGGGGTGGAGGCGGTGCTGCCGGATGGATCAGTGCTGCACGGGTTGAAACGGCTGCGCAAGGACAATGCGGGCTATGATCTGCGCCACCTTCTGATCGGGTCGGAAGGCACGCTGGGCATCATCACCGCCGCCGCCCTGCGCATGGTGCCGGTGCCCGCCGCTTATGGCACGGCGATGCTGGTGGTGGGGGGGCCTGCGCAGGCTTTGCGCCTGCTGCGGCTGGCCGAAGACCGCCTGCCGGGGATGATTTCGGCGTTTGAACTGATTGCGGGGCAGGGTCTGCGCTTTCTGGCCGAAACCATGCCTGCGGTGCGACTGCCGTTTGCCGCCATTCCCGACTGGTGCGTGCTGATCGATCTTGGCCTGCCTGC
>JAAFHS010000254.1:3311-4712 GCA_013298485.1 Rhodobacterales bacterium | reverse complement strand
TTTTTTTAATCTCCTTGCCGTCTGGGCCGTGATGGGTGGCGTTGCAGGCTTTGTCTGGGCGCGCGAGGCTGACAAGACGGCCTGAAAGCGTTAACAATCATGCGGCCCGCTGCGGTGGGCCGCATCTTCCGAAAGACCCCCATGATCACGCTTTCCCTTATCGGCATCGGCACGGGCAATCCCGATCATCTGACCTTTCAGGCCGTGCGCGCGATCAACGCCGCCGATCTGATCCTGATCCCGATGAAGGGCGACGCCAAGGCCGACCTCGCCGATCTGCGCCGTGACATCCTTGCAAAAGTGCTGACCAGCCCCGCACGCGTCGTGGAATTCGATCTGCCCACCCGCGCCGACCAGTCCGATTACATCGGTGCCGTAAATGACTGGCACGATGCCATCGCCGCCGGATGGACCGCCGCGATCACCACTCACCTGCCCCAAGGCGGCACCGTCGCCCTTCTCGTCTGGGGTGATCCCTCGTTGTATGACAGCACCCTGCGCATCGCCGCCCGCCTTGGCGGCCTGACCGTGCAGGTCATCCCCGGCATCACCAGCCTGTCCGTGCTGACCGCCGCCCATGCCATTCCGCTGAACACCCTCGCCGCTCCTGTCATCATCACCACCGGGCGGCAGTTGCGCGCCCATGGCTGGCCAGACGGCGCCACCACGCTGGCCGTGATGCTGGATGCAGGCGGGGCCTTCAGCGTGCTTGATCCCACGGATATGCACATCTGGTGGGGCGCTTATGTCGGCATGCCGCAGCAGGCCCTGATTGCCGGGCCACTGGCCGATGTTGCCCAGCAGATCATCACCACCCGCGCCACCCTGCGCGCGAGCCATGGCTGGATCATGGATATCTACCTTCTGCGCCGGGGCCGCGATGTTTGAACACCTGCTGCCCCGCTATGGCCTGCCAGCGGAGACGCCCATCCGTCTGCTGAACCGGTCCGAGAATACCACCTATGGCGCGGGCGATGCCCTGATCCTGCGCGCCCACCGGACTGGCTATCACACCGATCCTGAAATCGCCTCCGAACTCGCCTGGCTGATGGCCCTGCAATCCGTTCCCGGCCTGCGCTGTGTCAGACCCGTCCCCGATCATTCGGGCACCCTGCTGCAACATGCGGGCGCGCAGACCATCGTCGCCTTCGCCCCCATCGCGGGGCGCGAGGTGGCCGCAGACGATGATCTGCCTCATTGGTTCGGCCGTCTGGGGCAGATCAGCGCCCGCCTGCACGCCCATGCCCGGGCCTGGACGCCGCCCCCCGGTTTCACCCGCAAACGCTGGGATTGCGACACCATTCTGGGCGATACCCCCCATTGGGGGCGCTGGCAGGATGCCCCCGGCCTGACATCCGAAGGCGCGCGTGTGCTGGCGTGCCTGTCAGACACCCTGCGCGC
>JAAFHS010000254.1:0-3301 GCA_013298485.1 Rhodobacterales bacterium | reverse complement strand
CGTTTCGGCCTGATCCACGCCGATCTGCGCCTGACCAACCTGATGCTTGACGACGCGGGCCTGTGGGCCATCGACTTTGACGATTGCGGCTTTGGCTGGTGGATGTACGACCTCGCCGCCGCGTTGTCGTTTATCGAGGATGACCCCCGCCTGCCCGCCCTGATCGCCGCATGGTGTGATGGCTACACCCGCGCGGGCACCCTCACGGCGCAGGACCGGGCCATCATCCCCACGCTGATCATGCTGCGCCGCATCCTGCTGACCGCATGGCTTGGCACCCGCGCCGACAGCGACACGGCAGCCACAATCGGGGCCGCAGGGTATACCGCAGGGACTGTCCGGCTCGCCGAACGCTATCTCGCAGGGCAGGACGGCGCGACCCTGCCCGCCTGATCAAAGCCGTATCTTTTCGCCAGCCCCCACCCCCAGCCCCTCCCTCCCCCCGCTGTGGAGGAGGGAGGGGGGGCCGCAAGGCCTTTCAAACTGACAGGCAATGTCCGGAAAACATGACTTGACGCAGCGTCATGCGAGGCGCAGCATTCCTGCATTCGGACCATTCACTTTTTCAAAACAGGGGTAACCCATCATGAAGACGATTATTGCAACCGCATTTCTTGCCGTCGCTTCCTTCGGGCTTTCACGGCCTGTTATGGCCAATGACCTGGACGAACTCTGCGATGGCAGGTTCTCGACATCCGAACTCAACCCCAACCCCTATATTTGCCCGACAGCATTGGAGTTTGGTAGCCAGGCGGCCCTTCTGCGCGACATGCTCCTCAGCCGTCATCACGGGGCCAGCCGTCCGGACTCCACCGTCACGACCTCGACCAGCGGCACCACCAGCCCCTACACGGGCATGATCACGGGCGGCGCGCAGACCACAAGCGGCAGTTTTTCGGGCAATCTGCAGGCCCTTGTGCTGGGGGCTGACCGGGCGGTGTCTGATCGCACCTTCGTGGGCCTGATGCTGCAATTCGGGCGGTCCGAGGTGACGGCCCCGAACTCGCCCCGCGTGACACGGCGTGAACTCCTGTTCGGCCCCTATATCGGCAGTGATCTGGGCAACGGGTTCTTTCTGGACGGCTATCTGCTGTTCGGACGCCCCGACTACACGGTTGCCAACGCCCCGTCGGGCGGCGACAGCGTGACAGGCGCATTCACCCTGTCGAAGGCAGTGCAGGGCAATAGGCTGGATTATCTCGTCTTCGCCTCGGTCTCGGCCAAGCGCGAAGACATCGGCACCGGAACCGAGATTGATGCCACGATCCTGACACTGGGTGGCAGCCTGCGGTCCGAAGACCGGCGCTTTGCCACCGGATGGGCGCAGAACTATGCCCGGCTGGAGCTGGATATCGGCAACTACAGTGACAATCTGGGGTCAGGCACCATCAGCTATGTCGCCCCGCGCATTGCCATCGGCACCGACATCGCCTTTGACAATAACGCGAGTCTGAACCTGTCGGCCAATGCGTCACTGGCCAGCGACCAGACGCGTATTGTGGCGGTGCGCGCATCGTACAACCTGCGTTTCTGATCCCTGCGCCACCGAAACGGCTGTTGCCGACGACGCCGAAGGGTGGATGAAATCCATCTCGTCCACCCCCTTAGAAAGATTAAGAAAGTCTTAAAATCGGCCTTTTTCAAAAGTTTAGTTCATTGATATATATAAGAAAACCTGAAAATTGACAGCCGTCAATTTTCGTCAGTCCGGCGGATAAATCAGTACTGCGCGAAAGTCGTTCACGTTGGTCAGCGTCGGCCCCGTGATGACCTGATCGCCCGCCTCCGCGAAATACGAATGCGCATCATTCCGCGCCAGCGCCGCCACCGCATCCGCGCCCCGCAGCAAGGTGTCGGGCCCGATCACAGCACCCGCCACTTCGGCCGCACCATCCACCCCGTCGGTGTCGCAGGCAATCGCGTGGATACCCTTGGCCCCATCCAGCGCAATCGCCAGCGCCAGCGCGAATTCCGCATTCGGCCCGCCAACCCCGTCGCCGCGCCGCGTCACCGTCAACTCACCCCCCGACAGCAGCAGCACAGGCGCATCCCCCGCCATCATCCCCGCCTGCACTTGCATCGCCAGCGCCGCCTGCGCCTGTGCGACATCCCGCGCCTCACCCTCCAGCGCGTCACCCAGAATCCGCACGTCGCAGCCTGCTTCCCGCGCCATCACCGCCGCCGCCGCCAGCGACTGCGCCGGGGCTGCGTAAATGTGGTTCGTCACATGCGCCAACCGCGCATCCCCCGGCGGCACCACGCCCGATGGTCCCCGCAGCGCCGCCGCAATCGATGCAGGCACCGGCACATGCCACCGGTCCAGAATAGCCCGCGCATCTGCTGGCGTGCTGGCGTCCCCCACCGTCGGCCCCGATCCGATGAAGGCCGGATCATCCCCCGGCACATCCGAAATCATCAGGCACAGCATCCGCGCCGGATACGCCGCCGCCGCCAACTGCCCGCCCTTCACGCGGCTCAGATGCTTGCGTACCGTGTTCATCTGGTCAATCGGCGCGCCGGATGCCAGCAATCCCGCGTTCAGCGCCTGCTTTTCCGCAAGGCTGACCCCAGGAACCGGGGCCACCAGCAGCGCCGATGCCCCGCCGGAGATCAGCGCCAGCACAAAATCATCCGGCCCCAGCCCGCTGACCATCTCCAGCATCCGCGCCGTCGCATCCGCGCCCGCCTGATCCGGCACGGGATGTGCTGCCTCGACAATCTCGATCCCCCGGCAGACCCGCCCGTAACCATAGCGCGTGATGACCAGCCCCTCGCACGGCCCCCATGCCGCCTCGACCGCCTCGGCCATCCGCGCGCTTGCCTTGCCCGCGCCAATCACCACGACCCGGCCCTGCGGTTTGGGCGGCAGATGGTCTGCCAGCGACCGCATCGGATCGGCCACCGCGACCGCCCGGTCAAACAGCGCGCGCAGGAACAGGCCGGGCGTCACGCCACATTTCCGCTTGACGCACGGCACACCAGACTGACGCCTGCGCGGGTTTCGGGGGCGGGATGCGTACCATCCTCCAGCCAGCCCAAGACCGTCGCCGCCATCTGCTGCCCAAAGCCCGCGATGTTGCAGCGCACCGATGACAGCTGCGGGTAGGTCATCGCGCATTCCTCGATATCGTCAAAGCCCACCAGCCGGAAATCCCGCCCCACCACGCGCCCCTGCGCCGCAAAGCCCGACAGCATTCCCAAAGCCACCAGGTCATTGAAACAAATCGCCGCGTCGCATCCGGGATGATCCCACATCAACGCCGCCGCCGCCTCGTGTCCGAAGGCGCGCGAACTGCGCCCG
>JAAFHS010000247.1 GCA_013298485.1 Rhodobacterales bacterium | reverse complement strand
TTTCACCAAGATCATCGGGCGGGCACTCGCGTACCTCTCCTACCTGGCCGATATGCTAGCGTTAGACGCCGATCACGCCCAAACCGCCCACATATCCCTTCATTCAATAACAACTTCAAAGAGCAGGCGACAAAAAAGACAAGGCCACCAGTTTCCCAGCGTATCCTCGCCAATCGTGTCTCCGGTTTTTGCGGGCCGTCGCAATGCTTCATCCCGCCACCGTTGCGTTGCCGCGTCGGTGAACGGCTATCTACGGAGCCGCATCCCAAGCCGCAAGAGGAAAAAGCGCCGAGCGTCATATTTTTTTCGCAAAGCGCGTTTCGTTCACAATATCTGGGGGTTGGCGGAACTTTTGGCACAAGTCGGGTGTCGCAGGCGCAATCATGCGATCCGGCGAAGGCGCGATCAGGCGGTAGATTTCCGCTGCGCCCACCACAGACGGGCGGCCAGCAGGCCGATCACCAGGGCAAGGTAGATCAACGGCTCGGTCGCCCAGGTCTTTTTCAGCATGACAAAATGAAACGCCCCTGCGAGCGCCGCAAGATAGGTCAGCTGATGCAATCTGCGCCAGGCGAGGGGGCCCAGGCTGCGGATCGCGCGGTTGCTGGAGGTGAGGGCGAGGGGGATCATCACGACAAAGGCCAGCATGCCGATGATGATGTAGGGACGCTTGTAAAGATCGGCCAGAATTTCGGACCAGCGCAGTGCCTTGTCGAGGCCGACCCAGGTCGTGAGATGCAGGGCGACATAGGTGAAGGCCAAAAGGCCAAGGGCGCGGCGGAACTTGATGAGGTTGACGCCGGTCCATCGCAGTGGTGTGACGCACAGCGTGGCAATCAGGAACTGCAGCGCCCGTTCGCCCAGTTGCCGTTCCAGTGCTTCGGCCGGGTTGGGGCCGAGGTCATTGGTGAAGACAAGCCACACGAGCCATGCGAAGGGCAAAAGGCCCAGCAGATAGACAGGCCATGTGGGCAACCAGCGGGCGGCGCGGTTGATGGCGGCAATCATCAGAAGTCTTTCGCGAGGTCCTGCCCGGCATAAAGGCTGGCTACCTGTTCTTCGTAGCCGTTGAACATCAGCGTATCGATGCGCCCGCCAAACAGGCCCGACCCGATGCGCCGTTCACTGGCCTGGCTCCAGCGGGGATGATCGACTGTGGGGTTCACATTGGAATAAAAGCCATATTCCGACGGCTGGAGCATATTCCATGTGGTCTGGGGCTGTTCGGCCACCAGCGAGATGCGCACGATGCTTTTGATCGACTTGAAGCCATATTTCCATGGTACCACCAGCCGGATCGGCGCGCCGTTCTGATTGGGCATATCCTCGCCGTAAAGGCCCGTGGCCAGAATGGTGAGGGGGTTCATCGCCTCATCCAGGCGCAGGCCTTCGCGGTAGGGCCATTCGATAAAGGTGCTTTGCTGACCCGGCATTTCTTCCGGGCGCACCAGCGTTTCGAAATACACATACTTCGCACCCGGCTGCACGCCGACGCGGTTCAGCAGACCGGACAGCTCGAATCCCTGCCAGGGCACCACAGCAGACCACGCCTCGACGCAGCGGAAACGGTAGATGCGTTCTTCGATCGGCTGATCCTTGATCACATCGGCAAGATCATAGGTGCCGGGCTTATCCACCAGCCCGTCGATCACGATGGACCAGGGATCGGTGGTCAGCGCACTGGCGTAATAGGCCGGGTCTTCCTTGCCTGTGCCGAATTCGTAGAAGTTGTTGTAGGTGGACAGATCTTCGAATGTATTGGGCTCTTCATCCGTCGAATAGATCGATGGTGCCGCTTCGGCGCGCAGCAGACCGGGCGATGCGATCAGGGCCGCCGCCGTGCCGACCATCAGGTGCCGCCGGTTCATCCATTGCGATTTCGGCGTGACATCCGACCAACCAAGCTGCTTGTTGCGGCGCATTTCTGTCTCCTTATACTTTAAGGGCATTATACTGGCATCCACGCCCAAGTCTGCAGTGCCCCCACGGCGTTCACGGGGAAATGAGGTGCGGATGCAGCAGCCTGCCTTGGCTGCTGCGGTATGGGTCCGGTCAGGAGCCGTCAAGCTGTTCGGCGATTGCGTTGCAGATTGCGCCGCTGAGTGCGGTGAAGGCTTCGGTCTGGGCCAGACGGTTGGGATGATAGGGATCGCGCACCGCGCCTGATGTGGTTTGCCGGAAATGTTCCGCGTTGCCGACGTTCATGGCAATCGTCTCGGCCGTATGTCCGGCGACGACGCTGCACCGGCTGCCGGATTTTTCAAAGGCGGCGAGGATGTTTTCCTGTGCCTTCGTGCGCAGTGTCGCGACGTCCTGGCGGTAGACGGGGGTCGTGGTCATGAAAATGCACGGCAGGTCGGGCGGAATCTGCGCCATCATGCGCTGCACTTCATCAAGGGCCGCATCGGGATTGTCGGCCCACAACTCTGCCTCGTTGCCTAGAAACGACAGCACGAGCAGACGGGGGGCGTAGTAGCCGTCGGAAAACATCGCCTGGAGTGCGGATTTGCCGGACTGGCAGAATTGATAGTCATCCCCCCGGCCGATCTGGATATAGGGATTTTCATTGTGATTCAGCGCGCCGTAGCTGCCCGCATTCACATGCCATTTCGGATCGACGTCACAGATAGCACCCTTGCCCCGGTCCGACGTGTTGACCCACGTTCCAAGCGAGGTCGACCGGACACCGATGATCCCCACGGACGGCATTTCCGACAGGCTGCTGCGATAGGTGTCGGGCCAGTGGTCCTGACAGCTTTTGTTGACCATTTCAAAGAATGACAGCAGCACCGGGCCAGAACCGAACGTGATCTGCGAGTCGCCAAGGACCAGCACGTCTAGAGGGGGCGGATTTGCCTGCGCCGCACCTGTCAGCCCGATCACGATGGCCGTGGATTGCGCGATGACCCTAAGGTGATGGGCACTGAGTGGACGCATGGACGGCACGGATGACACACATTCATAAAAGGAAGTAGGCGACGATCAGCCTACAATGTCAGTGCAGAAAACAACCTGCCTTTCCGCGGTCATCACGGCATTGGGAAATGGGTGAAACAGCATGAAACAATCTATCACGACAGATCACGGATTTTCACAGATTGTTGAATGGAAACGTCTGTCTGTAGGAGCTTAGTGCGGATCACCGATCTGGCAAGACCATATTTCTGGTTTTCGAAACTGATCCTATTTGTCGCATGCCGCATATAATGTCTGCCAACAACGGCAGAGATCAAACGGGAGTGACACCAATGATCCGCAGAACCTTTATTGCCATGACTGCTGCTGCATCTTTTCTTGCCATGCCTGCTTTTGCGCAGGACAAAGACATTGTCGACACCGCCGTGGGTGCAGGCACATTCAACACACTGGCGGCTGCGCTGACCGCCGCCGGTCTGGTGGAGACGCTGAAGGGTGAAGGCCCGTTCACCGTGTTCGCACCGACGGACGAAGCTTTTGCAGCCCTGCCCGCAGGCACTGTCGAAGATTTGCTGAAGCCCGAGAACAAGGATCAGCTGGTCGCCATCCTGACCTATCACGTGGTGCCAGGTAAGGTTATGTCGACCGATCTGACCGAAGGTATGACGGCAACCACCGTGAACGGTGCAGATGTGACGATCACGCTGGATGGCGGGGCCAAGGTGAATGGTGCCAATATCACTGCCGCGGACATTGCCGCGACAAATGGTGTGATCCACGTGATCGACGCCGTAATCCTGCCGCCGCAGTAAGCGGCAACTGCTGGACCGCCCGCTGTTGCAAGGGCGGTCCACCTTTCGTGACCGCGACCCGGCCAGAAATTTTGTGGCCGGATGAGCAGGTGGTGGCGTGTCCACCGCAGACCTTCAGAAATTCGACTGGCCTGGCTGTGCTTTCCATCTGCGTTTGGACTGCTCACGGCCACTTGTATTGTCACATCCATGAACTGGGAGGTTCACAATGACATCCATTGCCGCAATCGCAGCGGGCGATGCCCGTTTCAACATCCTCGTCTCGGCCCTGCAATTCGTTGACAGCAGCCTGCCCGGCACAAATCTGCTCGGGGCTTTGTCGGCGGCCGGGGCCAACCTGACAGTCTTTGCCCCGACCGATGCCGCCTTTGGCCAACTGGCCAAGGATCTGGGCTTCAAGGGTGACATCGCCAACGAAGGCGCGGTGACAACATTTCTGGTCGGCACATTGCCCGCAGCAACCATCCGTGACGTGATCCTGTATCATGTGTCGGCAGGGGCCAAGACGCTGGCGGAAATTGCGGCAAGTCCGACAGTGGCCACGCTGAACGGCCAAACGCTGACCGCAGACGGCATCACGCTGGTCGACCGCGAGCCTGATCTGATCAACCCTTCACTTGTGCAGACAGACATCGCGGCGTCGAACGGGATCGTGCATGTCATTGACCGCGTGCTGCTGCCCATAGACCTGCCCGGCAATGATGCCCCGACGATCACGGGGATCGTTGCCGCCAGCGGCAACTTCGACACCAATCCAAAGGACTTTGATCTGCTGCTGAAGGCGGTGCAGGCCGCCGGTCTGGCCGGCGCGCTGAATGATCCGGCGGCCGATCTGACGGTGTTCGCCCCCAATGATGCGGCCTTCATGAACCTGGCCAAGACGCTGGGCTTCAAAGGCACGACCGAGGCTGCAGCATTCGACTTCATCGTCGATGCGCTGACGCTGCTGTCGGGCGGGGGCAGCCCGATCCCGCTGCTGACCGACATTCTGCTCTATCACGTCGTCCCGGAATCGCTGCAGGCAAGCCAGGTTTTGTCATCGACGTCGATTG
>JAAFHS010000246.1 GCA_013298485.1 Rhodobacterales bacterium | reverse complement strand
GATCGGGCACACGCTGAGCTATGCGGCGTTTCCGGTGATCTTCTGGGACCTTTTCGGGGAAAAGGGCCATCCGATCCGCGCGACGGTGGCCGAGATGGGGCCCCTGCTGCTGAGCCGCCTTCTGGAATTGACGGAGCCGCAGGAGGGTGTGCTGAACGTGGCGTTCCGGCTGGCGGATGAAGAGGGGCTGGCGCTGCTGGACCTGAAGGACCTGCAGGCGCTGCTGGTATTCATCGGCGAGAATGCGGACACCATCAGCACGCGGTATGGGCTGGTTGCGACATCATCGATCGGGGCCATCCAGCGGCGGCTTCTGGTGCTGGAGAACGAGGGCGGGGCAAAACTGTTCGGGGAGCCTGCGCTGGATCTGGGCGATCTGATGCTGCTGGACGGGCAGGGCAAGGGCCGGGTGAATATCCTTGCGGCGGACAAGCTGATGAATTCGCCGCGGCTGTATGCGACGTTCCTGTTGTGGCTGCTGTCGGAGCTGTTCGAGACGCTGCCCGAGGTGGGCGATCCGGACAAACCGAAGCTCGTGTTCTTTTTCGATGAGGCGCATCTGTTGTTCGCGGATGCGCCAAAGGCGCTGGTGGCGAAGGTGGAACAGGTGGCGCGCCTGATCCGGTCGAAAGGGGTGGGGGTCTATTTCATCACGCAGAACCCGGCGGATGTGCCAGAGAATATTCTGGGACAATTGGGCAACCGGGTGCAGCATGCGCTGCGGGCGTTCACGGCAAAGGATCAGAAGGACCTGCGGATGGCGTCAGAGACGTACCGGCCGAACCCGCGTTTTCAGATCGAAGATGCGATCCGGGATGTGGGCACGGGCGAGGCTGTGACATCGTTTCTGGAGGCCAAGGGCATCCCCGGGATCGCGGAACGCACGATGGTGCGTCCGCCGCAATCGCAACTGGGGCCGATTGACGATGACGCGCGCGCAGGCGTGATGGCGGCATCGCCGGTGAAGGGCAAGTATGAGGCGGTGGTGGACCGCGAGTCGGCGTTCGAGATGCTGAAGGCGCGGGCGTCAAAGGCGGCAGCCGAGGTTGCGGCGGCAGAGGCGGCCCCGGCGGTGCCTGCGGGTGGCGGGCTGCATATCGATCCGGGCGAATTCAGACAGGCGCGCCGCTATGCACCGGACGCGGCACCGGAGCCTGCGCGGCGGCGGTCCAACAGTGACAGCATCGGGACGGCGATGGCGAAAAGTTTTGCGCGCCAGTTGGGGTCGGCAGGCGCACGCACGATCGTGCGGGGGGTGCTGGGGTCGCTGTTCCGCAGCAGATGACATGATCGCGCCAAACCGGTGCCGTAATCGGGCGTCACTTCTTGCTCAACAGACATTGAGCGAGCACTGCCATGCCACTTACTGCGACCGAGCAATATCTGCTCGAACTCATCAACCGTGGGCGGTTGGACCCGGGGGCCGAGGCGGCCCGCTATGGGATCAACCTGAACGATAATCTGGCCCCGGACACGATTTCGACGGCGGCCAAGCAGGCGCTGGCCCCGAACCGCCTGCTGGAGGCGGCGGCGACGGGGCATTCGCTATGGATGCTGGAGGCGGATATCTTCAGCCATACGGGGCGGAATGGATCGTCGCTGCGCAACCGGGTGGATGCGAGCGGGTATCAGTGGAACACGATCGGCGAGAATATCGCAGCACAGGGCACGTCGGGGACGCTGAACCTGCGGGACGCGGTTGAGGCGCATCATGCGGGGCTGTTCCGCAGCGTGGGGCACCGGACGAACCTGCTGAACGACGGCTTTGCCGAGATCGGCGTGGCACAGGAGGCGGGGCGGTTCGTCTTTTCAGGCTCGGGTGAGTTGAATGCATCTTTGGTGACAGAGGTGTTCGGGGCGAATGGTGCGCAGCATTTCCTGACGGGTGTCGTCTATACGGACCGCGACCGGGACGGGTTCTATTCGGTGGGCGAGGGCCGGGGCGGCGTGTCCTTCCTGGTGGAGGGCGCTATCGGGCGGTCTACGGCGGCGGGGGGCTACAGCGTGGCGGTGGCGGCAGAGGGCGAGACGCTGGTCACAGGGATCATCGCGCGCAGCCGGTTCAGCGTTTATGTGGATTTTTCGGATGGGAATGTGAAGCTGGATCTGGTCAGCAATCATACGCTGCTGAGTTCGGCGACACTGACGCTGGCCACGGGGATTCAGAATGCGCGTCTGCTGGGGATCGCCGATCTGGATGCGACGGGCAACGGGTTTGCCAACGGTCTGACGGGGAACAGCGGGGACAATCTGCTGACGGGCTATGCGGGGAACGATACGCTGCACGGCGGGGCGGGGGATGACGTGCTGACGGGCGGGTCGGGGGCGGACCGGTTCGTCTTTGCGGCGGGCGGCGACGCAGATGTGTTTCAGGATGTGTCGGCGGCGGCGGGCGACCGGCTGTATCTGAATGATGATCTGTGGACGGGCACGCTGAGTGCGGCGCAGGTGGTGGCGCAGTTTGCGGGCGTGTCCGGGGCGGATGTGGTGTTCGATTTCGGTGACGGGGATATCATCACGCTGCGCGGGGTGGACAGCACGGCGGGGCTGGCGGCGATCATCGATATGTGGTGAGGCGCTATTTGCGCGGTTTGGCCAGCGGGTGGTGCGCCATCACGAGATCGCGCAGATGGTCATCCAGGACATGGGTATAAATCTCGGTCGTGGCGATGTCGGCATGTCCGAGCAGGGTCTGGATCACGCGCAGATCAGCGCCACCGGCCAGCAGATGCGTTGCAAAGGCATGGCGCAGGGTGTGGGGCGTGACGCGTGCCGGATCAACGCCGCCACGCAGGGCGATGTCCTTGATCAGCAGATAGAAATGCTGGCGCGTCAGATGACCTGCGGCCCCGGGGCCGGGAAACAGATGCCGCGATGCGGGCAGGCCTTTCTTGCGCGCGGCGTCATCGCTGGCATCCTTGTGCAAAAGCCAGTCGCGCACCGCCGTGCGGGCATGCTGCGACAGGGGCACCATGCGTTCCTTATCCCCCTTGCCGCGCACGAGGATCATCTGGGGATCGCCGCGCACTGCCGCCACCGGCAAGGTCACGAGTTCCGAGACCCGCATGCCGGTCGCGTAAAGCAGTTCCAGCAGGCAGGTGTTGCGCAGGCGTTCGCCCGCATTGCGCCCCTTGGTGCGGGCGGCATCGAGGATGCGGTCAACCTCGGCCTGCGACAGGGTTTGGGGCAGCGACTTATCGCGGGATGGCCCCGCGATGCGAATGGCGGGGTGATCGGCGCGCCAGCCTTCGTCATGGGCAAAACGGAACATCTGGCGGATCGCCGACAGACGGCGCGCGCGCGTGGATTTGGACAGGCCCTGCGCATCGCAGAAGACCAGATAAGCCTCCACTTCGTCGCGGCGGGCGGTGGCGAAATCGGTGCCGTTGCGCGCAAGCCAGGCGGCGAAGTCCATCAGATCGCGCCCATAGGCCAGCTGGGTGTTCCGTGCGGCCCCGTTTTCGGCGGCCTGCGCATCCAGAAAGGTGGAAATCCAGCGGTCCATGGCGGGCGGGGCCATGGGATCAGCCCCGCCGTTCAAGGATCATCAGTTCCAGTGCGGTGCGGCGGGCGACATCTTCCAACCCGACCTCGCGCAGCAGTGCAAGGCCATCTGTCACCCCGCGCAATTCGCCCGTGACCCCGCGCGTGACCTGATCGATGGACAAAAGCAGCGCTTCGCCCAGGCGTTTTTCATCCAGCAGTTTCAGTGCGTCATCGGACGGGGTGGGCGCGACAAAAGCAGGGCCGATGGCACGGCCCATGCCATCGGGGGCGACCAGCCCTTCGACGGAGCCTGCGGCGATGCCTTTCAGGAACGCCTCGCGCGGGTTGGCAGGGGTGTGGGCTGCGGCAATGTCCTTGTAGAATGGCGACAGCATGCCGATGCGGAAGGCCATCGCCCCTGCATCGCCGGACAGATCCATGGCGGACAGACGTTCGGCATAAAGGGCGGCGAAGACCACCTCCAGTTGCTGACTTTCCATCGCGGCCCAGACTTTTGGCAGGGCCGTGGCGATGCGGGCGGGATCGCGGGCCGCAAGCGCCGCATCAAAGGTCTGAAAGGCCTGCACCCTGTCCCAGACGCCACCCGATGCGGCCGGATCGCGTTCCGTGTAAAAGCCCAAGAGCAGGTTGGGGGCAATGGCCCCGGCAGAGGCCAGACGCTCTGCCGCCTCTACCCGCGCTTTCCAGCCGGTCCGGTCGGACAGATTGGCATGCGAGAAGGCGATGGGCAGGTTGGATGTGGGCAGTGGTTCGCCAATGCCTTCGAACATCCGCCAGATCAGGGGGGTGACGCGGTCAGGGCGCGGCGGGACAGGCTGGCCCTCATAAAGATCGGGATCGAGGAAGCGGGCAATCAGCGCCTCATCCCCCGGGGGCACATCACCCAGGGTCACGCCGGTGCGCAGGGACAGGGCCGCGGCATTCCAATCCGCAGCCCGGGCCAGGCAGAAGATGCGGGCGGGATAGGTGGGCGACAGCGACGGGGTTTCGATCAGGGTTTTGCAGGCCGCATCCTCGGTCCCCGCAAGCAGGGCGACATCGAGGGTGCGGCGGAACAGTTCAGGATCGGTGGAGCCTGCGGCAGCCAGCAGCGCCTCGGCCTGATCGAGCGCGCCGAGGGCCAGCAGCTTGTCGACGCGCGAGCGCAGGAGTTGCCCGGTGCCGTCGGAATCGGGTGGGGGCGTCGCCTCGGCCAGCAGGATCGTCACCAGAAGCTGGCGCAGGGAGGGCAGCACATCGGCGCGGTCCTGCGTGACAAGGGCCGCGATATCCATGGTGCG
>JAAFHS010000245.1 GCA_013298485.1 Rhodobacterales bacterium | reverse complement strand
CTTCATCAGGCCGATATTGCCTTCCTGAATAAGATCAAGGAATTGCAGGCCGCGGTTGGTGTACTTCTTGGCGATCGAGATCACCAGACGCAGGTTCGCCTCGACCATTTCCTTCTTGGCCTGACGCGCCTCTTTCTCGCCCTTCTGCACCTGATTGACGATGCGGCGGAATTCGCTGATATCGACACCGACATACTGGCCGACGGATGACATCTCGGCCCGCAATTCGTCCACCTTGTCGCGGGATTTTTCCATCAGGGCCTGCCAGCCGCGCCCTGATTTCGCGGCCATCCGGTCGGCCCAGGCGGGGTCAAGTTCATACCCCTGATATTCGTCGATGAATTCGCGACGGTTGATGCGGGCGGCGTCCGCCAGTTTCACCATGCCGGAATTGATGTTCATGATCTTGCGGTTGATGCCGTACAACTGATCGATCAGCTGTTCGATCCGGTTGTTGTGCAGGTGCAATTCGTTCACCAGCAGCACGATTTCAGAGCGCAGTTTCTGATAGGCGGCTTCTTCGGCGGCACTGAATTTGGTCGCGGCATTCATCGTCGCATGCATGCGGCTGTCCTGCATGTCGGACAGTTTGGCGTAATCGCGGGCGATCACCTCCAGCGTCTCAAGCACCTGCGGTTTCAGCGCCGCCTCCATCGCGGCAAGCGACATGGCCGAGGCCTCGTCATCTTCCTCGTCATCTTCGCTGCGGATCAGGGGGTTGCCGTCGGCGTCAAGTTCGGGTTCCGCCTCGCCCTCGGCGCGGGGGGCACCGACACCGACCTCGTCCAGCGCGCCTTCCAATTCGTCATCGCCATCAAGGCTGCGCCCGAAGGTCGCCTCAAGATCGATCACATCGCGCAGAAGGATATCTTCGTTCAGCAACTCTTCCCGCCAGATGGTGATGGCCTGAAAGGTGAGGGGGCTTTCGCAAAGCCCGAGGATCATCGTGTTGCGCCCGGCCTCGATCCGCTTGGCGATCGCGATCTCGCCTTCGCGCGACAGCAGTTCGACCGAGCCCATTTCGCGCAAATACATCCGCACCGGATCATCCGTGCGGTCCAGCGCTTCGGTAGTGGAACCGGCGACGGCCACTTCGCGCGAGGTGGAGGTGGTTTCAACCAGCTCACCTGCAGGTTCGCCGTCTTCAACCTCGTCATTGTCGATGACGTTGATGCCCATTTCGGACAGCATCGCCATGACATCTTCGATCTGTTCGGATGACACCTGTTCGGGCGGCAGCACGGCATTCAGCTGATCATAGGTGATGTAGCCGCGTTCGCGGGCATCGGCGATCATCTTCTTGACGGCAGTCTGGCTCATATCGAGCGAAACATCTGTCTCTTCGCCGTCGGTTTTGCCGTCGTCGGTGTCTTTGAGGGCCATGGAAGCTCCTTGCGGTGCGAATCGGGGGGCGTTGATTCGAATCAATAGCGCGAATCACGCGGTGCGAAAGAGGACTAGCGCGTTTTCTTTACCCAAACCTGACCGTCGATCAGGTTTTGCAGGTGTTTTGACTGTGCCGTTCGTTCAGCATCGGCATCTCCCTCTGATTCCATGCCAAACCGTACTGCAGAACGGAGGGCTTCGTTTGCACGGTTAAGCCGATGTGTCAGGCCTTCGTCAACCAGACCTTCCATATCCAGTTCGCCGTCTTCGATCTCACGACGATGGCCTCGATCCGCAGTCAGAAAAGCCATTTGCTCCTCCACAGTAGCGGCGGCGAGCTCGAAGTTCTCGGGGTGTTTGATTGCAGGTACGACCCGGACATAGGTGTTGGATAGCAAGGCTTCAACCCTGTCTTTCCCTAAGGCTTCTCCGATCGCAGTCCGATACGCTTCGTCCGGTTGAACCGCACGGTTCTTCATGATGGCAGAAAGGATCTGAGCATGATCATGCCGCAGCATATCGAATCCCTCTAAGCCAAACTCGTACTTGTTTATCACGCGGGGATTTGTGAACAAAACGGCAAGGATGGCCAGTTCACGGATGGTCTCAATCACGTCCAGCACCGATGAGGTCGCAAGCATCGAGCTCTTGGTGCCCTGAAACGGCAGACGTACTTTTTCTCTTTTTCCGACGCCCCTCGGCGTACCCAAGGCGAACAATGCTCTGTCCAGCCTTTGATTGAAGAAGGCTTTCAGAAAGGTCTTTATGCGAATGTCCGTTATCCGGTTCACCGAATCCGCGAGCGACTTCTTCACCATCGCAAGTCGTTCAGGTGACAGCGAGTCGTGCTTTTTGATCTCACGGTTCCACAAAACTTCAGAAATGGGCCTAGCTTGCTCGATGATGGCTTGCATCCTGTCTTTGCCATCGTTGTGGATGATATCATCCGGGTCTTTGCCGACATCCAGCACGGCAAACAACAGTTCCTGGCCAGACTCCATAATCGGCAAAGCAAGGTCAATCACGCGAGATGCGGCCCGCTGGCCAGCAGCATCACCGTCAAGCGCCAGAACGGGACTGGGCGCAATGCGCCACATCAGGCGTAACTGGTCTTCCGTTACGGCAGTGCCGAGCGGAGCAACCGCCCCCGTGAACCCTGCCTCAGACAGAGCGATAACGTCCATGTAACCTTCGGCCACGACTAGGGTCTTGCCTCTGCCTACCGCCTCGCGAGCGCGTGCATAATTGAAGAGATTTTTACCCTTGTCGAAAAGATCGGTCTCGGGGCCGTTGAGGTATTTGGCGCGGGCATCTGCGGCCATCGCACGGCCCCCAAGGCTGATGGCGCGGCCGCGCCCGTCGCGGATGGGAAAGATGATGCGACCGCGGAAACGGTCGTAGATGGCGCCGTCGTCGGCCTTTGCGCACAGACCGGCGGCGACGATGAGGTCGGGGGAGATGCCCTTTTGCGTCAGGGCCGTCAGGAGTGACGTGTGCTGATCAGGGGCAAAGCCGATTTCCCAGCGATCCTGTGCCTCGGGCGTCAGTTTGCGCCGCGCGAGGTAATCGCGGGCGTCGGCGGCGGCAGAGGTGCGCAACTGCAGGCGGAACCACTTGACCGCCTCCTCCATCACCTGCACCAGTTGGGTGCGGTGATCGGCCTTTTCTGCGGCACGGGGGTCGCGCGCGGGCATCGGCATGCCCGCCTCGCGTGCCAAAATCTCCACCGCTTCCATAAAGCCGACATTGTCGGTTTCCTTCACAAAGCTGACGGCGTCACCTTTGGCCTGGCAGCCGAAGCAGTAGTAGTAGCCCTTGCGGTCATCGACGTGGAAGCTCGCGGATTTTTCCTGATGGAAGGGGCATGGGGCCCACATGTCGCCCTTGCCCAGGTTCGATTTTCGCATGTCCCACGTGACCTTCTTTCCGACGATGGAAGAAAGGGAAACGCGGGTGCGCAATTCGTCGATGAAGCCGGGCGGCAGGCTCATGTCTGGCAAATGTCCCGATGGGGGCAGGCACCCGGGGGTTTCACACCCCCGGACCCCCGTGGGATAGTTTTAAACAGAGGAAGGAGCAGATATCAATGCAGCGCGGGCGGCGACAGTCGTCATCGCGCCCTCAACCTCGTGCCAGGCGGTTTGGGCCATGGAGCGGAAGACCATCAGGGTAAAGCTGTAGGGTGCGGTGCGCCACAGGATCAGGTTCATGTGGTTGAGGGCGGTGCGCGCGGTTTGGCCCACCGGGAAGGCGGGCAGGCGCAGATCGAGCGGGATCAGGCGGGCGAGGACATCAGTGGCGTTCGGGCCCTGCAGGGTAAGGGCGGCCCAGCCGTCCGACTGATCGGTCAGGGCGGCCATGCCTGTGAGCGGGGCGGGGTCGGCATGCAGCAGGAACGCCTGATGGCGGCCCGTCCAGATCAGGGTGGCATCGCCTTTGGTGACACTGCGGTTGGGGGCAGGGAAAGTGAGGCCCATGGGTTTCAGCGCCTTTGCCAGTGCCTTGTCCTGCCCTTGAAACGGCGCAACAGAGGTCATGCGCGGCAGGGCCCATGGCGCGAGGGTGGCCTGCCCGATGGTCAGGGGCGCATGGGGCAGCGGGGGTTTGGCAATAAGCTCAGGCACGCAAAATCGCCCCTTCCTTGTCGTGGAACACTGGGTCCGTCACCTCGCACAGAAGGTCGATCCCGCGCAGATGATCGACAAGGCGGATACGCTCGCCATGCCGCGCGCGGCCGTTCTGCAGAAAGCCAAGGCCGAGCCAGCCGCCGAGGGTGGGCGAGGGGCCGACGGATGTGACATAGCCCTGACTGTTTTCCCGGTTTGCAGGCGCACCGGGGGTGAAGAGATGCGCACCCGCCGTGATCGGCGCATGGCCCAAAGGTTTGAGGCCGATCAACTGCTGGCGTTCGGGGCCGCTGAGGCCGGGGCGCTGGCTTGCGGCCTTGCCAATACAGTCTTTCTTGGCGCTGATCATGCCCGCCATGCCGATGTCAAAGGCAGTGATGCGGCCATGAATCTCGGCATGGGTGATGAAGCCCTTTTCGATCCTGAGGACATTCAGCGCCTCCATCCCATAGGGCCCGCCGCCAAGGGTTTCGGCACACGCCACGAGATCACGGAACAACGCCTCGCCATAGCGGGTGGGCACGGCGATTTCATAGCCGACCTCGCCGGAGAAGGAGATGCGGAAGAGACGGGCCGCGATGCCTGCGATGGTGAGGGGTGCGCAGCCCATGAAGGGCAGATCGGGGATGTCCGTCAGGGTTTTCAGCAGGTGTTTGGCCATCGGGCCTGCCACCGCGAACTGCGCCCAGCTTTCGGTGACCGAAATCATGCGCAGATCCCATGCGGGACAATGCGCCTGCTGCACGAAATCCAGATGGCGCATCACCTGCCCTGCGGCGGCG
>JAAFHS010000244.1 GCA_013298485.1 Rhodobacterales bacterium | reverse complement strand
TGTCCCGTTTGTCACAGACGCAGGCAGTCCGCGCAAGATGAGGCAGGCGTGAAAAGTGGCTTGACTTCACTTATACTGATAAGTGTAAGTATAGGCATCCACAACCAAGGGGCGCTTTCCATGCAACTGTCCGTCAATGGCGTCGTGAAAGATGTGGATGTCGATCCCGAAAAACCGCTGCTGTGGGTGATCCGCGAGGATCTGGGTCTGACCGGCACTAAATTCGGCTGTGGCATCGCCGCCTGCGGGGCCTGTACCGTGCTGGTTGACGGGCAGGCCGTGCGGTCGTGCTCCTATCCGGTTGAGGCGGCGGTGGGGGCCGATGTGCGCACGATCGAAAGCCTGGCCACCGGCGATGTGCTGTCGCGGTTGCAGCAGGCCTGGATTGATGCGCAGGTGCCGCAATGCGGCTATTGCCAGTCCGGCATGCTGATGGCTGCCACCGCACTGCTGGCCGAAATCCCGCAGCCGACCGAGGATGATATCAAGGCTGGCATCACCAATCTGTGCCGCTGCGGGACATATCCGCGCATCGCCCGCGCGATCATCGCCGCATCGCAAGCATAGGAGGTCAGGCCATGGTAAAACTTCTGTCGCGTCGCGGGTTCCTCATCACCGGGGGGGTGCTTCTGGGTACCGTCACCGCCGGGGCCGCCCTTGGCGTGGGGTATCTCTCCACGCTTGATCTGGATGGCATGACGCCCGGGGTCGGCCCTGATGGGCGGCTCGATTTGAATGCCTTCATCTCCATCGCCCCCGATGGCCAGATCACCGCCTATGTCGCGCGCACCGAAATGGGGCAGGGGGTCCAGACCGGGCTTGCCACCCTGATCGCCGAAGAATTGGCGGTCGATCCCGCCACCATCCATGTGCTGCATCCGACAGAACCCCTGCCCGCCTACGGCAATTACACCCTGCCCCTGCAGACCCGGCCCGAAGATGTGTCCGGCCCCGTGCAATGGGTGGTCAAACGGTTCTTCGCCACGCTGCCCTATATCGGCACGGGCGGATCAACCAGCGTGATAGACGGCTGGACGCAATACCGCACGGCGGGGGCCTCGGCGCGCGATCTGCTGCTGGCCGCCGCCGCCGCCGAAATGGGCCTGCCGCTGGCCGATCTGCAGGCCGAGGATGGCCATATCGTCCATGCCGCATCCGGCAACCGCATGGCTTACGGCGATCTTGTCGCCACGGCCATCACCCTGCCACCCCCGGCGGCCCCGGTCCTGAAAAAGGCCGCCGCCTTCACCCGCATCGGGCGCGACACCCCGCGCGTCGATTTGCGCGCCAAGGTCACGGGGCAGGCGCTCTATGGCATTGATGCCGCACCGGATGGCCTGCGCTATGCCGCCGTCGCCATGCCGCCCCCCGCTGGCGGGGCGCTGACCGGCTTTGATGATGCCGCCGCCCGCGCGGTCAAAGGCGTTGTCGATGTCATGGCCATCGGTCCGGATGAGGCGAGCCTTGGCCTTGCCGTCATCGCCGACAGCTATTGGTCTGCACGGCGCGGGGTGGAGGCTGCTGCCGCCACTTTTGCGCCCGCGCAGCCCGATGCCACGGCGCAGACTGTCGCCACCGCCCTGCAGGCGCTGCTCGATGGCCCCGACATGTCCGACCGCATCAGCATCGGCAATCCCGCCACAGCCACGGGTGATACGCTCACCGCCACCTACGACACGGCCTCGCTCGCCCATGCCTGCATGGAACCGATGAGTGCGACTGTCCTGCACCAGGGTGATGGCGCCTTCACCGTCTGGGGCTCTGCCCAATCGCCGGTGATGATGCGCATCGGCATCGAAAAGGCGGCCGCCCTGACCGGTACGTCTGTCAGTGATGTCACCTCGCATGTCCTGTTCGCGGGCGGTGGCTTTGGCCGCAAGGGCGAGGCGGACGCCTATCGCCTGTGTGCCGCCCTTGCCATCAAACATACCGGCACGCCCATCAAGCTGATCTATTCCCGCGAAGATGACCTTGGGCACGGCACCTATCTGCCGCAGACCCGCACGATGATCGCGGCGACACTGGCCGCCGACGGCACTGTGGCCGCCCTGACCGCAAAGGTCGCAGGCGCATCCGTCGGGGCCGAATTCGGCGCGCGCTGGCTGCCTTTTGCCGACGCACCCGAGGCTGATCTCGCGATGCTCGAAGGCTACGCGGTCCCGACCTACCGCATCCCGCATCAGCGCATCGCCACCGCTGCGATGGTGCAGCCCCTGCCCACCGGGTTCTGGCGCGCCAACGGGCATTTCTACAACGGCTTTGCCATCGAATGCTTCATTGATGAATGCGCCGCCCGTGCCGGCGCCGATTCGCTCGCCTATCGCCGCGCCATGGCCCGCGATGATGCCCGCCTGATGCGCGTCTATGACACCCTCGCCCGCCTGTCGGATTGGGCCACACCCCTGCCCGCCGGGCGCGGGCGCGGCATCGCGGCCTTTGAAAGCTATGGCACCATGACCGGCATCGTGGTGGAGGTGACGGTTGACGGTGATACGCTCACCGTGGACCGTATCATTGCCGCCGCCGATCCCGGCATCGTGCTGACCCCCGATATCGTGCGCCAGCAGATCGAAAGTTCTGTCATCTGGGCCCTGTCCGCCGCCCTGTCACAGCGCCTGACCCTGCAGGACGGCCTGGTGGTCGAGACGAACTTTGACAGCTTCCCCCTGCTGACCCTCGCCGGTTGCCCAGTGATCGACGTCGCGGTGATTGCCAGCGATGGCCGCCCCGGCGGGGTGGGCGAAGCGGCGGTCGGCCCCTTGGCCCCCGCGCTCGCCAATGCCGTCTTCGCCGCATCGGGACGGCGTATCCGGCAGTTGCCGCTTCTGGATGAAGGTGGGGCGCTGCGGGCATAATCAAATGTAATCAGTAGGTTATATGTCTGCTATGCGATAACAAACCCCTGATTTTGCCTAGCAGCGCAGGCCCCCCCATGTTGATGGCAGGCAAGAACGCCACCACATGGAAAGGACACTGACATGCTGCCAAATGTCAAAACCACCGCTATCGCCGCCCTGACCGCTGCTGCGGTCTTCGCCACCAGCCTTGCACCTGCCAATGCCTTTGGCCGCGACGAACGCAAGTTTCTGCAAGGCGTCGTGGCTGCTGTCATCGTCGATCAGCTGATCGAGGGCGCGCAGGACCGCCGCCGCCGCGAACCGGTCTATGTACCGCAGCAGCCCGTCTATGCGCCCCAGCCGCAACCCTATTACGAGCCGCATTACCAGCCGCAGCGCACCAGCATCTATTCCACCCCCGCCGCCCGCGCCTTCAACAGCTATGGCCGGGGCGAGCGGATCGCGATCCAGCAGCGCCTGCGCGCGATGGGCTATTACCGGTCGAGCATCGACGGCTCCTTCGGCCCCGGCACCTATAACGCGGTCCTCGCCTATGCGCAGGACAGCGGCTTGGGCAACAACCTCGGCTCCACCAACACCGCCTTCGGGGTCTACGACAGCCTGATCTATTGAGCAGAACACCGCACCAGACGGCCGAAAGGGCGGAGCGCAGGCTCCGCCCTTTTTGGTGGGGGTGGGTGAGCAGGATGACTGCGAAAACTCGCAATCGTCACGATGCGGCACTCGTTAGCTTTCTCAGCTACTATAGTTCGATCCGTTTGACTACGTTGTCAATTGCCTGCAATCCTACTGTGATCTGGCTCTTGTTTACTTTAACATCCGGATCGCTGTGAACTGGATAGTAATCTTGACGCATCTTTGAGAGTGGCGTTCCAAGATGTGCCGCTACTACGCCAGCGGTGTTGAAATCTCTCAATTCGACAACATATGCATCCAAGAATTCTTGGCGATTTGTTGCTGGCGCATCACGATTTGAGAATCTCTGTGGGCTTGATGTGAACTCACCATGTAGCTGGTCGGCAGTAGCATCGGAGAAAGCAGCAAAGGCAGCTGCCGCTCCTTTATACTGTGTAAATCTATTTCCAATTGCTAGATGAACAGTAGGAATGGAAATGCCACGTTGAAGCGCACGTGCTGCGAAGGTATAATTTCCAAAAAACTGGTGTGGAGGATTTGTACCATATAAAAGTGCAAACAGCGCTTTTACAGCGACACGTGACGAGTCATCAGCATTTACTGGAACAAGCAGCCGAGTTGCACCGCAAACTGCCAGTTCGGTGTATATTGAGAAAGATGGATTTGTATCGAAGAAGACAGTCCACTCATCTGAGAGTTCTAACCGCATTCGAGTAAAAATTTCATGAACCCACTTCCAGGGATCCGCCAGACCAGGAAATGGTGTTCGCATTGCCTCGTCGTTAAGAGCAGGTGCCATCAACTCGAGATTCCCATCTCCTGAGAGGAGGAATAGATTATCTGGCATTTGCTTATTTAAAGTTGAAACTTGTATTGAAAAATTATCAAGCTTTGGTATTCCTCGTGACAAAATTGCATTACTGATATAGCCAACTACGCTTTTCGGAATTGACTGTGAACAAAGACCCAGCACTTCTTTCTCGCCAGCTAAGCCTCCTCCAAGTATCAGCATTGAAGAGTTAGCTTGCGGGCACAGGTCAACGACAAGAATTTTTCTGTTAGGATTCAATTCTGCAAATCTGGAGGCGATATGAAAGGAAATTGTACTCTTGCCAGTACCACCCTTGTTGTTCCAAATTGCATAAGCCTGCATCGATGTTCCCTATATATAAAACTATCAAAGTTATACTTCGCACGCATGTAGATCGACGGGATGTAGTTTCACAAGTACCTCGGTTCGTTATGGTTATGACCACATGAACTTGGCTTTGATGTGGTTACACGAAGGTATGCTTAAGATCAAGGGCAGCAATTTTTGT
>JAAFHS010000243.1 GCA_013298485.1 Rhodobacterales bacterium | reverse complement strand
ACTTGTTTGCAAGGGCCTCCATTTCATCGGGGGCCTTTTGCATTTCAATGCGCGGCGATGATTGACAGGATGATGGTGACAATCCCGATCTCGCCCCAGGGCAGCGATGGCAGCAGCAAGCGGGGCAGCGCGATGGCGGTGGTGAGTGTGCGGGCGA
This sequence comes from Rhodobacterales bacterium, assembly GCA_013298485.1. Taxonomy (GTDB): domain Bacteria; phylum Pseudomonadota; class Alphaproteobacteria; order Rhodobacterales; family Rhodobacteraceae; genus JAAFHS01. The sequence continues at coordinate 4,662 of JAAFHS010000243.1, read as the reverse complement.
TCATGGGGTCATCTCCAGGTTGTGGTTAACCTCGAAGATGACGCACAGAACTTAATAAGAACAAAAGGCCCGGATGATCCGGGCCTTTGCTTTTGGAAACAGTCTGTTGCGCTGAGGGCGGATCATCTTCAATCTGATTCAGATTGAAGATGATCCAAGACATGCAAGCCGTTGGTTACGCTTACGCCGAATGGGCAAGATCACGCAGCACATAATGCAGCACGCCGCCGTGTTCGACATAGTCGATTTCGATTTCGGTATCGATGCGGCACTTGATCCGGATCGTTTTCACCGATCCATCACCAGAGGTGATTGTGCAGTCCACCAGGGACAGCGGTTTCAGATCACCCGACAATCCGGTGATGGCCACGGTCTCATCGCCCTTCAACCCCAGCGATTTGCGTGTGTCACCGCCCGTGAATTCGAACGGGATGACCCCCATGCCAACCAGGTTCGACCGGTGGATACGCTCGAACGATTCCGCGATCACCGCCTTGACGCCCAGCAATGCCGTGCCCTTTGCCGCCCAATCGCGCGACGAGCCTGCGCCGTATTCGATGCCGCCGAAAATCACCAGTGGCACGCCCGCCGCCTGATAGGCCATCGAGGCGTCGAAGATGCTGGTCTGCTGGCCATCCGGCCCGCGTGCATAGCCGCCTTCCACCCCGTCCAGCATTTCGTTCCTGATGCGGATATTGGCGAATGTGCCGCGCATCATCACTTCATGGTTGCCGCGCCGCGCCCCGTACGAGTTGAACTCCGATACCGGAATTTGTCGTTCCGTCAGATATTTCCCAGCCGGAGTTGACGTCTTGAATGAACCTGCTGGGCTGATGTGATCGGTCGTGATCATGTCGCCCAGCAAGGCCAGAACGCGCGCGCCTTTGATATCGCTGATCACCCCCGGCGTTCTGGACATCCCACGGAAATAGGGCGGGTTCTGGATATAGGTGGATGTCGGCGGCCAATCATAGGTTTCACTGTCGGTCACCTTGACCGCCTGCCACTTGGCATCCCCTTTGAACACATCCGCGTATTTCTTCTGGAATGCCGCGCGCGTCACGGTGGCATGCACCAGATCGGCGATTTCCTTGTTCGTGGGCCAGATATCCTTCAGGTACACCGGCCCGTTCGTGCCCATGCCCAAAGGTTCGGTCGTCAGATCAATGTTCATGTCGCCCGCCAGCGCATAGGCCACGACAAGCGGTGGCGAGGCGAGGTAGTTCGCCCGCACATCCGGGCTGATCCGCCCTTCGAAATTCCGGTTTCCCGACAGCACGGCTGCCGCCACCAGATCGCCTTCTGCAATCGCCGCCGAAATCTCTGGCTGCAGCGGCCCCGAATTCCCGATGCAGGTGGTGCAGCCATAACCAACAAGGTTAAAGCCGACGGCATCCAGATCCTCCTGCAGCCCCGCCGCATTCAGATATTCCGACACGACCTGCGATCCCGGTGCCAGCGAGGTTTTGACCCAGGGCTTGCGGGTCAACCCAAGGGCCCGCGCTTTCCGCGCCACCAGCCCCGCCCCGATCATCACATAAGGGTTCGATGTGTTAGTGCAGGACGTGATCGACGCGATCACCACCTTGCCCGATGACATCGCATAAGCCTCGCCCTTCACGGGCACGTCAACCCCCATGGGCCGCGCGAATCCGCCCGCCATTTCACGCGCAAACGATGCCTTGGCGTCCGTCAGCGGCAGAAAATCCTGGGGGCGTTTCGGGCCGGAAATGGCAGGCACGATCGTGCCCATGTCCAGATGCAGCGTGCTGGTATAGATCGGATCATAATCCGCCCCCCGCCACATCCCGTTGGCTTTTGCATAAGCCTCCACCAGTGCGATGCGGCTTTCGTCCCGGCCCGTCATGTGCAGATAGCGCAGGGTTTCGGCATCAATCGGGAAGAACCCGCAGGTCGCGCCATATTCCGGTGCCATGTTCGCAATGGTCGCCCGGTCGGCCAGCGGCAGATGATCCAGCCCCTCGCCGTAGAACTCGACGAACTTGTTCACAACCCCGTGCTTGCGCAGCATCTGCACGACCTTCAGCACAAGATCGGTCGCCGTCGTGCCTTCTTTCATCGCGCCCGTCAGCTTGAACCCCACCACCTCCGGGATCAGCATCGATACCGGCTGGCCCAGCATCGCGGCCTCTGCCTCAATCCCGCCGACACCCCAGCCGAGGACAGCGAGGCCGTTGACCATCGTGGTGTGGCTGTCGGTGCCCACCAGCGTGTCAGGGTATGCCACCTCCGCCCCGTTCTGGTCCTTATCCGTCCAGACCGTCTGCGCGAGGTATTCAAGGTTCACCTGATGGCAGATGCCCGTACCCGGCGGGACCACGCGGAAATTGTTGAACGCCTTCTGGCCCCATTTCAGAAAGACATAACGCTCCATGTTGCGTTCATATTCGCGGTCAACGTTGGCCTGAAACGCGCGCGGCGTGCCAAATTCGTCAATCATCACCGAATGGTCGATGACCAGGTCAACCGGGGCCAAGGGGTTGATTTGCTGTGCATTTCCACCAAGGCCCTTGATGCCGTCGCGCATGGCGGCGAGGTCCACCACGGCGGGGACGCCGGTGAAATCCTGCATCAGCACACGGGCGGGGCGATAGGCGATCTCGCGCGGGTTCTGCCCGCCCTTGGCCCCCCATTCGGCGAAGGCGCGGATGTCATCCACCGTGACGGTCTTGCCATCCTCGAACCGCAGCATGTTTTCCAGCACGACCTTCAGGCTGGCGGGCAGCCGCGCGAAAGTGCCAAGGCCCGCCGCTTCAGCAGCGGGGATGGAGTAGTAGCTGACGGTCCGGCCCCCTGCGGTCAGGGACATCCGGGTTCCGGCGCTGTCGTGTCCAACGGTAACGGTCATGCTGGCCTCCTGATATGGTGGGCTTGAATGGGTCGCAAAGCGAGTCTGACACGATTGTATACCACAGTATGCCGAACGGAAACCCCTCGCATGTAACAAAAGCCTCGCTAAACCTTGATTGGCGCTGCTGCTGCGGCTTGTCTAGAACAGTTATTGATCGGGGATGAGGATTTGATGAACATGCGACACTTCGCCATTGCTGCGGCGGGTCTTTGGTTTTGCGCCAACGCACCTGTCTTTGCCCAGTCGCAACCCGTCGTGGTGGTTGAACTCTACACCTCGCAAGGCTGCTCGTCCTGCCCCCCGGCAGATGCCTTCATGGAACAGCTGGTGGCCAACCCGCAGGTCATCCCGCTCGCCCTGCATGTCGACTACTGGGATTACATCGGCTGGAAAGACATCTTTGCCCAACCCGGTTTTACCGATCGGCAAAAGGCCTATGCCTATGCCATCGGCAGCCGCACCATCTATACGCCGCAGATGATCATCGGCGGGTCTGACCGGATCGAAGGCAACAATCCCGATGCCGTCAATATGGCCGTCGCCAACCACCTTGCCCAACACGGCGACATCACGCTGGATCTGCAGCGCAATGGCGATACGCTCAGCATCTCGGCAGCTTCCGCCAGCCCGGATTCGACGCCTTATGATGTGCATCTGGTGCGCTACAAGTCCGCCGAAACCGTTGACATTACACGGGGCGAAAATGCCGGTCTTACCATGACCTATCATAACATCGTGACCGACTGGCAGGTTCTGGGCCAATGGACACCGGATACGCCGCTCGCCGTCGATGCGCCGCTGACGGGTGATGATGCGGTCGTCGTCATCATCCAAAGCCCTGGCAATGATGCCATCGTGGCGGCCGCGCGCCTGAACTGATCAGGGTCGGGCCGCAGGAACCGCAGCACCGGCTTTCCAGCGGCGGTGAATCCAGAACCACTGGTCCATATGTGCGCGCACCAGCGTCTCAAGACTGTTGTTCAAATCCTGCGTCATCGCTTCCGGGGTGCCGACGGCAATCGGTGCTTCGACCACGATCCGGAAGTTCAATCCGTCGGCCATGCGGATGGCATAGGTTGGCACCAGCAACGCGTCGTATTTCAACGCCAGTTCCGCCGCCGAAAGTGCCGTCTGCGCCCCAATGCCGAAAAAGGTCAGGGCCGCCCCGTGATGCATGTGCTGATCAATCACAAGACCCAGCATACCGCCTGACTTCAGATGCCGCACCATATCCGACAGGCCCGCCCGCCCGCGCGGAAACAGCGGTGTGCCGATCCGGCTGATGGCGCGCACGTAATGATCGTTGAAATAGCGGTTCTTCATGTTCCGGTACAGCGCGCCCACCCGGTATCCGCGTGCAATCAGGGCCGCCCGGCTGGCATCATAATTCCCGAAATGGCCCGTCACCAGGATCACAGGGCGCGCGGTGCGGTGCGCCTCATCCAGTGCGGCAAGCCCCGCGCCTTCGGGCGGGGTCGCCGCGACACGGGCCGTGAAGGCAGCACCCGAATAAATCTCGATGATCGTGCGCCCGACATTGTCCGGCACGGCAATTGCAAGACGCTCCACCTCGGCCTTGGGCAGATCGGGGATCGCCAAGGCCAGATTTTCGCGCACCCTTGCGCGATATCCCGCAACCGGGGCGACAATCCGCGCCATCACCCAGCCGCAGAGGGGCACCCGCAGTCCATAGGGCAGACGCAGCAGACCCCAGATCAGCGCGCGGATCGCACGGTCCTGAATCCAATGGTCCATGCGAAAGCCGTTTGTCTTCATCCCTGCCGTGACAA
>JAAFHS010000242.1 GCA_013298485.1 Rhodobacterales bacterium | reverse complement strand
AATGGCAAGGGTCATCTTGATCTGCCGCGGATGCAGGCCGGTGGCTTTGTCGGTGGCCTGTTCGCGATCTATGTGCCATCCCCGGTCGATCCGGCGGCAGGCGACCTGCAGACCCGCATGGACGACCCGCCCTACGATCTGCCGCTGCCCGCCCCCATGCCCCTTGCCGCAGCACAGGCTGTCGCGCTGGAGATGGCGGGTACCCTGCACTGGATGGCCCGCAGCAGCGATGGCGCATTCCAGCTGTGCCACAGCGTTTCGGCGATCGAAGAGGCCGTCGCGCAGGAAGTCATTGCAGGCGTCATGCACATGGAGGGGGCAGAACCGATCGACGAAGGCTGCGATGCGTTACACCTGTTCCATGCGATGGGGCTGCGCAGCATCGGCCCGGTCTGGAGCCGCCCGACGGCTTTTGGCCACGGCGTACCTTTCCGTTTTCCGGGCAGTCCGGATACGGGGCCGGGGCTGACCGAGGCGGGCAAACGCCTGATCCGGGCCTGCAACGATCTGCGCATCATGGTGGATCTGTCGCATCTGAACGAGGCCGGGTTCAACGATGTGGCCGCCCTTTCGGACGCGCCCCTTGTCGCCACGCATTCCAATGCCCACGCGATCACGCCATCCACCCGCAATCTGACCGACCGCCAGCTCGCCATGATCCACGAAAGCGGCGGCATGGTCGGGTTGAACTTCGCCACGGTGTTCCTGCGTCCCGACGGTCGCGAAAGTCCCGATATGGACTGGGATCCGCTATTGCGGCACCTGGATCACCTGATCGCGCATCTGGGCGAAGATGGTGTTGGTTTCGGTTCCGACTTTGATGGTGCGACAGTGCCGAAAGGCATCGGCGATGTTACCGGTCTGCCCGCCCTGCAAGAGGCGATGATGCAGCATGGCTATGATGCGCCGCTGATGGCCAAGATCACCTTCGGCAACTGGATGCGCGTGCTCAAGCGCACCTGGGGCGCCTGACCTCCCGGCTTGTTTCCTTAACCGAACAACCCCATCGGCGTCGCCGTGAAACCGGGGAAAATGCGTGACAGATCGCGCGCACCCATATGGGCGGACAGGATTTCCGCCAGCGGTGCGCGGTAATCGGTCGTGACCGCCAGATCGGCCCCCTCCTCCAGCGCGTCATTGCTCAGGCCCGGCCATTGTCCCAGCATGCGTCCGCCACGCGCCTGCGGCCCAAGGACCATCATCACGCTTCCCCGCCCGTGATCGGTGCCCGCACTGGCATTCGCGCGCAGGCGGCGTCCGAATTCGGTCATCACCACGACGGATGTATCCGCCTGCAGCGGCCCCAGATCGCGCCAGAACGCCATCAGCGCCGATGACAGCTGTGCTACATTCTCGGCGAAATCGCCCGCCTGCCGCACATGCGTGTCCCAGCCGCCCATATCAACGGTTGCAAGCCGCGTGCCGAGGTCAAACTTGAAGGTCTGCGCAACTGTCATCAGCGGTGCCGACATCGGATTGTCAGCGGGGTAGTCGACCGAAGGCGCATAGGGCCGGACCTCGTTATCTGACGCCGACCATATCCGCCCGGAAATCATGTCGGACAGCGTCAGCAACTGCTGCATCGAGGCCTGCACCGGGCCGTGGGTGCCAAAACCCGCCGCAATCCGTGCCCGCAGCGCAGGCGACAGCCAGTTCCCCTGTGCCAGGATCAGATTGCCCAACTCTTCCGCCACAGCCGCCTCCGATCCTTCCAGCGATCCCGGCAGGGCCGTGCCGACGGCGATGGCCGGTAGCTCGGACATGGGTCTCAGTGTTTTTAGCCAGCGCCCCAGCCAGCCGCCTTCGGCGCCCGCCTGGGCGGACCGCTCCATCCGCGATTCCGCTTCAAAATGGCTCCGCGTTGCTTCGGTCAGCCCGCAGGCATGGATCAGCGACAGATCGCCCGCCCGGTACAACTCGGCCAGGGGCCCCGCCTGCGCGTGAAACCGAAAGTCAACGTCGGCGACTGGATTGCCGATCACATGTCCCGCGCCATCACCCTGACGCAGCGCGCGCAGCTCTTCCGGCCGTGCCGCAATGAAATCGGGGTCCGATGCCGGGCTGACCAGGGCCAGTCCATCACAACCGCCCCGCAGGAAGATAACGACAAGTCTGGGTTCAGATGCCATGATGATACACCCCTTTAACGCAACATGAACGCGGGCGAGATGGCAAGAAACGCCACGATGCTGGATGACAGCCCCTGCATGTCCTCATCATCCAGGTCCAGCGGCACCGCCCGATCCCCGATGCCGAAGTTCTCCGCAACATCATCCAGACCGTCACCCATCCCCGGACCCAGCACCCGGTCCGCCCAGAACCGTGCGAGGACATCATAGCTCGCCCCTTTCGGCGCGATATCCGCAAGCCGTGTCGCCGTGCAGTTGAACCAGTCGTCATGCGCATACAGCGCAAAGTCCACCATCCGCGCCATCGTGCTGGCCGATGACCAGCGGTCGGCCCGGTCCGGATGACCGGTCGGGGGACCATAACTGTGCTGTTTCCACCCTGCCTGGCCCAACGCCCATTCGAAATCCAGATTGGGAATGGTCATATGGACCCCCGTCGCCCGGTAGATCCCCGCCAGAAACTCGAACGGACGGCGGAACTTGCCCGGTGGTGTTGCATCAAACGCCGGATCATTGACGACGGCCCGCACCACTTGCGCGATCTGATCGGGGGCGTCAGCCGCATCCAGAAACACCTGCGCGATCCGGTCGGTCATCGCGGGGTCGGGATCGTCGGTTAGCAACCGCCGGATGATCTTGCGGCTGACAAAGCGCGCCGTGCCCGGATGCGTGGCCAGGATATCCATCACCTGTTCGGCATCCGCCATCGGGCCCTGGTTCGGCGGAAATTCGATGCCAAGGATGCGTTTCTGATAGGGATCATGCCAGGCTTCGATGTAGTGGAACAGGCCGCTGCGCGGGGCCTCCACCCCGTCGCTGATCCAGCGCCCGTCACCTACCGACCAGCCGGTGAAGGCGCGCGCCACTTCGTAGACATCCTGATCAATATATCCGCTGGCCAATCCCTCGGATGCGCCGGGCACATCTTTCCAGTCGGGGGCCGTGTCATTCACATAATTCTCGGCCCCCAAGGTGTGCAATTCCAGCAGCTCGCGCGCAAAATTCTCATTCGCGGGGCTGGCGCGGCTGTCGGCGTTGTTCAGGTAGAACAGCATCGCAGGCGACCGTGCGACGGCCCCGAGCAGATTGCGGAAATTGCCCAGCGCATGTTCGCGGATCGCCGCATCATGGCCGGGAAAGAACACCGCCGTCGTTTCATCCTTCAGCGCATTCACATGGAAATGGTTATGCCAGAACTGCGTCATCACCTCGCGCACCTGCGCCTCAGCATGAACAGCGCGGATCAGACTCGCGACAATCACCTCATTCGCGGGGCGTTCGCGTTCCGAATAGTCCATCGCAATTTCAAAGTTCAGCAAATCGACCAGACCCGCGGGATCGGCCGTCAGCATTGACAGGGCGCGCATTTCATCGACGGCGGGCCAGCTTCCATGTTCGCCGTCATCGCCCGCCTCATATGATATCTGCAGGCGTGCCTCGGACAGGCGGCGGTCAAGATCCGGGTCGCTTGCGGGCGTCGCTAGCTGCGCATCAAGCCAGGCGTCCCGTCCCATCTGCAGAACCGCATCGCGGTCCGCGGGCGTGGCCCCGAATGTCAGGCGGTTCAGAAAAATCTCATCACCCGCGGCCCCGGTGGATGCAATCGCCATGCGGGGCAGGGCCGTCGTCATGGCGAGGGCGATCAGGCGTTGATGAAATGCGCGCCGCGTCAGCATGTTGACCTCCGCTCACTAAATACTTCGCGATGTTACCTCTGTACCGTCGATTTCGCCAAATGGTCATCCCGTCGCACCGGCGGAAAGGCGCGCGGCCCTTGGCTTTTCCACGGATTTGACGGAAATGGGGGCGAAGATGGGGGTGGGGCATGACAACGGCTTTCGGCTTTGCGCTGCATGCGACGGACGGGCGCGCACGCACGGGCGTGATTTCAACCCCGCGCGGCGCTATCCGTACCCCGGCCTTCATGCCGGTGGGCACGGCGGCGACAGTGAAGGCCATGCTGCCCGAAAGCGTGGCGGCGACAGGGGCCGATATCTTGCTCGGCAATACCTACCATCTGATGCTGCGGCCCACGGCGGAACGTATCGCAGCCCTTGGCGGCCTGCACCGTTTCATGAACTGGGACCGCCCGATCCTCACCGATTCAGGCGGCTTTCAGGTGATGAGCCTCGCCAGCCTGCGCAAACTGACGGAAGAGGGCGTGCGCTTTTCATCCCATATCGACGGGTCAAAACACATGCTGACGCCCGAACGCAGCATGGAGATTCAAAAACTCCTCGGCTCTGACATTGTCATGGCCTTTGACGAATGCCCCGCCCTTCCCGCCACGGATGACGCCGTCGCCACATCCATGCGTCTGTCGATGCGCTGGGCGCAACGCTCCCGCGATGCCTTCGGCGACCGGCCGGGCCATGCCCTCTTCGGCATCATGCAGGGCGGCGTCAACCGCGCCTTGCGCGAGGAATCCGCCCACGCCCTGACTGCGATCGGCTTTGACGGCTATGCCGTTGGGGGCTTGGCCGTGGGCGAGGGGCAGGAGGCGATGTTTTCTGTCCTCGACTATGCGCCCGGCTTCCTGCCTGCAGATAAGCCGCGCTACCTGATGGGCGTCGGTAAACCCGATGACATCGTGGGCGCCGTCGAACGCGGCATCGACATGATGGACTGCGTGCTCCCCTCCCGCTCCGGGCGCACCGCCCAAGGCTGGACACCACGCGGCCAGATCAACCTGAAAAACGCCCGCCACAAGG
>JAAFHS010000241.1 GCA_013298485.1 Rhodobacterales bacterium | reverse complement strand
GGCAAAGTGGTGCTAGCGGTGGAAAACCTGCGCGTGCGCGATGACCACAATGTCGAACGCCTGAAAGGCGTGAGTTTTGAGATCAGGGCGGGCGAGATTCTGGGGCTGGCGGGCGTCGCAGGCAACGGGCAGTCCGAATTGCTCGCAGCCCTTGGCGGCATGGAACGCGCCACCGGGCGCATCACCCTGAACGGCACCGATCTGCCCTTGTCCGGCCACGGCGCAGACGGCCGTGCGCGCCGCGCCGCAGGCATCGCCCATGTGCCCGAGGATCGCCAGCACCACGGCCTGATCATGGATTTCACCGCCTGGGAAAACGTCGCACTCGGCTATCACAACGCCCCCGAATACCAGAAGAACGCGCTCTTCATGGACAATGACGCGCTGCGCGCCGATACGACGCAGAAGATGGCGACCTATGACGTGCGCCCGCCGATCCCCACCCTTGCGGCCAAAAGTTTCTCCGGCGGCAACCAGCAGAAAATCGTCGTGGCGCGCGAGATTGAACGCAACCCCGACCTTCTGCTGATCGGCCAGCCCACCCGCGGGGTGGATATCGGGGCCATTGAGTTTATCCACAAACAGATCGTGGCCCTGCGCGATGCGGGCAAGGCGATTTTGCTGGTATCGGTCGAACTGGATGAGATCATGTCGCTGTCCGACCGCATCGCCGTGATGTTCGACGGCCGGATCATGGGCTTCCGCGACCCCGAGGTAACGGACGAACGCGAACTGGGGCTACTGATGGCGGGCATCGCCGAAAAAGGGGCCGCCTGATGGACCGCCTTCCCCGCTGGGCCGATGTCGCCCTTGTCCCCCTCGTCAGCCTCGCCCTCGCCGCGATCATTTCCGCCCTCGTGATCCTCTCCATCGGCGAAAACCCCGGCGAGGCGCTCAGTGTCATGGTCGACGGCGCGCTCGGCTCGCCCTATGGCTGGGGCTATACCCTTTACTACACCACCAGCTTCATCTTCACCGGGCTTGCCGTCACCATCGCCTTCCATGCCGGTCTCTTCAACATCGGCGGCGAAGGGCAGTCGCAACTCGGCGGCCTCGGCGTGGCCCTTGTCCTTCTCTCCGTGCCCTGGCCGCACTGGTCCGTAGCCCTGCTCGCAGCCTCCCTTGGCGCTGCCGCCTTCGGGGCCGCATGGGCCGCCATCCCCGCCTGGCTGCAGGCCAGACGCGGCAGCCATATCGTCATCACCACCATCATGTTCAACTACATCGCAGCCTCCCTGCTCGTGTACATGCTGGTCGATGTGCTGCGCCCCGCGGGCCAGATGGACAGCGCCACCGCCCGGTTTGGCGAGGCTGTCCGCCTGCCCACCTTCGACCAGATCCCCGGCCTGAACCTCATCTTCGACAAGGGCATGCCCGCCAACATCACCTTCTTCATCGCCCTTGCCGCCGCCTGGGGCGTCTGGGCCCTGCTGTGGCGCACGCGGCTTGGCTATGAAATCCGCACCTTCGGCAAATCCGAAGCCGCCGCGCGCTATGCGGGCATCAACCCCACCCGGATCATCATGATCGCCATGCTGCTGTCCGGTGCCCTCGCGGGTCTGATGTCGGTCAACAACGTGATGGGCGAGGCGGAGCGTCTGGTGATGAACTCTGCCGAAGGGGCCGGCTTCATCGGCATCGCCGTCGCCCTGATGGGCCGCAACCACCCGATCGGCGTCGTGCTGGCGGCAATCCTGTTCGGGTTCCTGTACCAGGGCGGGGCAGAACTGGGACTGTGGACCAAAATCCCGATCGAGTTGCGCATCGTCGTGCAGGGTCTGGTGATCCTGTTCACGGGCGCCCTGAACTACATGGTCGAAATGCTGCTGGTCCGCATCTTTGCGCTGTTCCGCACGAAGGGGGCCGCCTGATGGACTACGCAACCCTGCTGCAACTTCTCGACAGCACCCTGCGCTTTGCGACACCCCTCCTGCTGGCCTGCCTTGCCGGGCTTTATTCCGAACGTGCCGGCATCTTCGATATCGGGCTGGAGGGTAAGATGCTGATGGCCGCCATGGCCTCGGCGTCCGTTGCCTTTCTCACCGGATCGGTCTGGATCGGCCTGATGGCGGGTATCGGGGCCGCGCTGGTGTTCGCCGCCCTGCATGGCATCGCCTCCATCACCTTCCGCGGCAATCAGCTGATTTCCGGTGTCGCCCTCAATTTCCTCGCCTCGGGGATTTCGGTGCTGACAGCCCAGCGCCTGTTTGGTCAGGGCGGGCGCACGCCTGCGCTGACGGATGGCGCGCGGATGCATGAAATCACGCTGCCCTTCGCCGATACCTTGCGTGGTGTGCCCCTCATCGGGCCGCTTTATGCCGATGTCATCTCGGGCCATTCGATCCTTGTCTATGTCGCCCTGCTGCTGGTGCCCGCCTCGTGGTGGCTGCTCTACCGCACCCGGTTCGGCCTGCGCCTGCGCGCAGTTGGCGAGAACCCCGCCTCCGTCGATACCGCAGGCGTCAGTGTCACGGGCCTGCGCTTTGCCGCCGTCGCCATCACCGGCGTTCTGTGCGGTCTGGCCGGGGCCTATATGGCCACCGCCCTGCAGGCGGGCTTCGGGCGCGAGATGACTGCCGGGCGCGGCTATATCGCCCTCGCCGCCCTGATCTTTGCCAAATGGCGCCCTGTCGCCGCCCTCTGGGCCTGCCTTCTGTTCGGCTTCTTCCAGGCCATCGCCCTGCGCCCCGATGTGGTTGAAAGCATCCTGACCTTCAAGGTCCCCGTCCCCGCCCTCGATGCCCTGCCCTATGCGCTGACCGTGATCGTGCTCGCGGGCTTTATCGGCAAGGCCATCCCGCCCCGCGCGGGCGGCGAGCCTTATGTGAAGGAGAGATAGAGCAGTCAGACCTGTGCTTGATGCAAAGCCTGATCCTTCTTGCCGGATTTGTCCGTCGACAAATCTGCCCGCGCCTGCCTGCCCCCGGCAGGCGCGTTACCGCACCCGCCAGTCAGGCGCGGCCTGATTCACATCTGCCGAACCCAGCCCCACCCCCCTTGCCCGACGGCGTCCCGCCTTACGGACAACGGACCGGGCGACTGTCCACTGGACAGTCACCTGATCGGTCCGGGCACCTTGCTTTGCACCGCCCGGTGATTTGATCTGCCGTTTCCCTCAAAGATCACTCCGCCCCCCCCCCACTGCGACAAATCTGGAACGGCCATGCGCTGAAATCTGGCACTATGCAGCCGCGGCAATCCAAGCGTTTGACTTGCGCGATCAAAGGGCGCAACCCTTTGGAAAACACCATCCCTTCGGGCAGGGCGCAGATGCAGCTTTACCTCCCCATAGCCGAGGTATCGGTCAACGCTTTCCTGTTGCTCGGGCTTGGCGGCATCGTGGGCTTTCTGTCCGGCATGTTCGGCGTCGGTGGCGGTTTCCTCATCACGCCCCTCCTGTTCTTCATCGGCATCCCCCCTGCCGTCGCTGTCGCCACCGGGGCCAATCAGGTCGTCGCCTCCTCCGTCTCCGGTGTCCTGGCCCAGTTGCGCCGCAAGGCCGTCGACTTCCGCATGGGCCTTGTCCTGCTCGCAGGCGGGATGGTCGGCTCCGTTGCAGGGATCTGGGTCTTTGCCCAGCTGACCGCCCTCGGTCAGGTCGATCTCTTCGTACAACTCTCCTATGTGCTGTTCCTTGGCCTCATCGGCACCATGATGCTGCAGGAAAGCCTGCGCAGCCTCTGGGCCGCCCGCAAGGCCCGCCCCGTGCGCCGCGCCCATGTCCACACCTGGGTGCATGGCCTGCCCTTCAAGATCAAGTTCCGCGCCTCCGGCCTCTATATCTCTGTCCTGCCCCCGCTGGGCGTCGGGGCCCTCGTCGGCTTTCTCGCCGCCATCATGGGCGTCGGTGGCGGCTTCATCATGGTGCCCGCCATGATCTACCTTCTGGGCATGCCCACCAAGGTCGTCGTCGGCACCTCCCTCTTCCAGATCATCTTCGTCACCGCCTTCACCACCATCATGCATGCCGTCACCAACCAGACTGTCGACATGATGCTTGCCCTTCTCCTCATCATCGGCGGCGTGGTCGGCGCACAGCTTGGCACCCGTGTCGGCGTCCGGCTCAAGGCCGAACAGCTGCGTATCCTCCTCGCCCTTCTGGTGCTGGCCGTTGCCATCAAGATCGCCCTCGACCTTTTGCTCGAACCGTCCGAGCTTTACTCCATCACTCCCGGCCTGCTGCCATGATCCGTATCGCCGCCCTCCTCGCCCTTCTGGCCTCGCCCGCACTTGCCGAAGAAATCGTGGCCGGCCTGTCGCAGAACGCCGTGTCGATCACCGCCGATTTCACCGGGTCCGAAATTCTGATCTACGGGGCTGTCAAACGCGATGCCCCGCCCCCTGCGGGCGCCCCGATGGAGGTCATCATCACGGTTGAAGGCCCCTCGATCCCGCTCACCATCCGCCGCAAGGACCGCCGCGCCGGGATCTGGGTCAATACCGACGCCGTGACCATCGACAGCGCCCCCACCTTTTACGCCGTGGCCACCACCGGGCCCTTGTCAACGATCCTGAAAGACACCGAAAACCTGCGCTACCAGATCACCATCCCCCGCGTGATCCGTGCCGTCGGGATCACCTCCGAGGCGGAAAACGCCGGCGACTTCGTGCTCGCCATGCTGCGCCTGCGCGATGCAAACGGGCTCTACCGCCTCGATCAGGGCAAGGTCGAATTTCTTGAGGAAACGCTGTTCCGCGCCGATGTCGAACTCCCCGCCAACCTGACCGACGGCGAATACCGCGTGCGCATCTTCCTGACCCGCGATGGCCGCGTCATCGACAGCCAGGAACGCGTGATCGGTGTGCGCAAGGAAGGATTGGAGCGGTTTCTCTACAACCTCGCCTATGACTACCCG
>JAAFHS010000240.1 GCA_013298485.1 Rhodobacterales bacterium | reverse complement strand
CGCCGCCACCGTCAGTTCCTGCACATTCAGGTTCGTCCGCATCAGCGCGATCAGCTGCGGCGGAATGCCCGTCACCACCGTCGGCTGCACCCCGTTTGCATCCACCAGACACGGCACCTCGACCGCCGCGCCCTCCGGCAGTTGCGGCACATAGCCCCGGTTGGCGATGTTGCCATAGATCACTGCAGGTTCGCCTGTGACGACGGCATTCATGATGGTCGCCGCATATTCATGGCTTTGCGCGACCTCGATCCGGTCCGCCGTGCGATAGCTTTCCGCCTGTGCCGCCCAGCGCGCGATCTGTTCCTCGCAGCGCACCGGATATTCATCCAGCGGAATGCGATATTGCGCAATCAGGTCGTCACGCCCTTCCTTGATGAACCACGGCACATATTCCGCGAAATGCTCGGACGATTCCGTGACGAAATACCCCAGATGCATCATCGCCTCATACCGCACCAGGTTCGGGCAGCGCGCATTCCAGTCTGATTCCAGTGGGATGCGCCCCGCCCGGTAGCCTTCGCGCAGCGCCGGATACAGATCGCGGTAACTGCCATCCGGGTTGCGCGCCTCAAAATTCAGGTAGAACGCCATATGGTTGATGCCCGCCGCCTTATAGCGCAGGTCATCCACCGCAATCCCCAGATCGCGCGCCAGTTCCGCCGCCGTGCCCTGCACCGAATGGCACAGGCCCACCTGCCGCAGGTCCGGATACCGCGCCGACAGTGCCCAGGTGTTGATCGCCATCGGGTTCACATATTGCAGCATCAGCGCATTGGGGCACACCGCCGCCATATCCTCGGCAATCTGCCACAGATGCGGAACCGTCCGCAGGCCCCGCATGATCCCGCCCACGCCCAGCGTATCCGCAATCGTCTGGCGCAGACCATACGCCTTCGGCACCTCGAAATCCGTCACCGTGCAGGGTTTGTACCCCCCGATCTGGAACGCCACGATCACGAAATCCGCCCCGTCCAGCGCCGCCCGCTGGTTCGTATGCGTCTCCACCTTCGCCGCCGCCCCAAGGCTCGCCACCAGCTTGCGCGCCACCAGCGCACTTTCCTCCAGCCGTTTGGCATCAATATCCATCAACGCGAATGTCGCACCCGATAGGGCCGGCTTATGCAGCGCGTCCCCCACGATGTTCTTCATGAACACCGTTGATCCCGCACCGATGAAGGCGATTTTCGTCATTTCACCGCTCCCAGCGTCAGCCCTGCAATAAAGTGTTTCTGCATCAGAAAGAACATCGCCACCGGCGGCAGCGCCGCCAGGATCGACCCCGCCGATACCAGATGCCACGCCGCCACCCACTGCCCGTTCAATGATGACAGCCCCGCCGTGATCGGCTGCACCTCCGCCTTCGTGGTCAGCACCGTGGCCCAGAAAAAGTCATTCCAGATGAACGTAAAGATCAGCACGGAAAGGGCCGCAATCGCGGGCCGCATCAGGGGCAGCACGATGTGGAAGAAAATCTGGAACTCGCTCACCCCTTCCACCCGCGCCGCCTCGATCAGCTCGCGCGGCAGGGCGCGGATGAAGTTGCGCATGAACAGCGTGCAGAACCCCGACTGGAACGCCACATGAAACAACACAAGACCCGTGTAGGTGTTGATCAGGTTCAACTGCGAGGTCATGTCCCGCACCGGCACCATCAGAATCTGGAACGGCACGAAATTGCCCGCCACGAACAGAAAGAACACCAGCAGGTTGCTGCGGAACTTGTAGATGCCAAGGGCGAACCCCGTCATGCAGGAAATTGCCACGGCCCCGATCACCGTCGGGATCGTCACATAGAAGGAATTCTTGATGTACTGCCACATCGGCGTGTTCTGAAACACCTCGACATAGTTCTGCCAGGCGAATGACGACGGCCAGCCGAAGTAGTTGCCCTGGGCAAGGTCGGATGCGGGCCTGACGGACGTGAACGCCACCCCGATCAACGGCAGCAGCCACAGGATCAGCACAAGCGGCAGGGCCACCTGATAGCTGATACGCGCAAGAGGCGATACTTGGGCAATAGGACGGGGGAACATGTCAGTATCCCTCCTTCTCGTCGCGGACCATCTTCCAGATGAACCCGCTGATGAACACCATCATGATCAGGAACAAGACCACCGCGATCGCCGCCCCATATCCCATGCGGAACCCGTATTCCGACAGCGCCTGTTCATACATATAGAATGACAGCACGCGGGATGATCCGAACGGCCCCCCCGTCGTCATGATCGACACCAGATCAAACGACCGCAGCGCCCCGATCACCGTCACCACCACCGCAATGAAGGTGGCCGGGCGCAGCTGCGGCAGGATCACATACCACAGCATCTTGAACCCCTTGGCCCCGTCCAGCCGTGCGGCCTCCACCTGATCGGGCGACACGTTGTTCAGGCCTGTCAGATACAGGATCATGCAATACGCGGTCTGTGGCCACAGGCCTGCGGCGATGATGCCGTAGGTCACCTTGTTCGGGTCTGCGAGGATCGCCGTGCCCGTGCCTGTCAGCCATTCTGTCAGCAGATACAGCAGCCCGAAATTCGGTGCATAAAACCACGAGAAAATCAGGCCAACCACGACCTGACTGATGACAAAAGGAAAGAAGAACAGGGATTTGTACATCCTGATCCCCCAGACCGTCTGGTTCAGGAAAATCGCGATGAACAGCCCGAAAGGCACCGCCAGCATATACAGCACCAGCCACAGGATATTGTTCTTCAGCGATGTCTCGAATGCGTCGTCACCTATCAACTCGGCATAATTCCCAAGCCCCACCCATTCGGCGGTGGAACTGCCGTCGGGCGCGCGCAGACCGTTCCAGTCATAGAACGAAATCCAGAAACTGCTCAGGATCGGCCAGACCACATAGACCGCGAACATGAACATGCCGGGGATCAGGAACAGCCAGGGCGTCAGCGTCTGCTGGTTCTGCTGCCACCAGGTGCGCGTGCTGCCGTGCGATGATGTGACTGCCATGCGACCACCCCTCCCCAAGGTTTCGCCCCGTTTGGGGTCTTGTCCGGCTGCAAAGGAACAAACGAATGAAAATGGCGGCCGGGATAATCCCCCGGCCGCCGGTCGCAATTACTGGTAGATCCGCTGGCGGGCTTCTTCCAGACGCGTCAGGATATTCTCCAACTCACCCGGCTGCACCATGAACTGCTGGAAACCTTCCATGCCGATCTTGGCCATTTCCGCAGGCGCATCCCGGTCAAAGAACTGTGCCAGCGCATAGGATGTCGACAGCAACTCGAACCCGGCCGAAATGAACGGGTCGTCTGCTGCAACCGTCGAATCCTTGTTCGTCGGCAACTGGCCCAGTGCCGCATTCAGCTTGGTCTGCGCATCCGCACTGGCGACATAGGCCAGGAACAGCTTTGCATCCTCGACGTTCTGCGCGCCGCTTGGAATGTGGATCGTATCCGTCGGTGCATCCTCGGCACGCGGAATGCCGGGGGTGATTTCCGGGAACGGCATGAAGCCCAGGTTGTCATTCGTCATGCCGCCTTCCTTGAAGGTCGCCACGGCGAAGTTGCCCATCACATAGTTGGCCGCCTTGCCCTGCACCAGCAGTGCAGCTGCATCCTGCCAGTCGATCGCCGCGTGGTTTGCCGTGATATAGCCCGGCTCCACCAGTTTCGCCCATTGTGCGAACACGTCGCGCACTTTCTGGTCCGTCCAGGCGATTTTGCCGGCCGTCAGGTCCATGTGGAACTCATAGCCGTTCGTGCGCAGCGACATGTAGTCAAAAATGCCCGCTCCAGGCCACAGCGCCGATGTGCCCGTCGTCAGGCAGTCGATGCCCGCCGCCTTGAACTTTTCGCAGTTCGCGATGAACTGGTCCCAGGTCGTCGGCACTTCCGCGCCAACCTGCGCATAGACGTCTTTGTTGAAATAGATGCCCCACTGATAGTAGGTGTAGGGCACGCCCCACTGCTTGCCATCAATCGTCATCGACGCCTTGGCCGATGCCAGGCTTTCGCCCAGACCATTGGCCTCCCAGACATCCGAGACATCCATGAACTGGCCAGCCTCGACAAACGGGGCCATCCGGTTGCCCGCATACCAGTTGGCCAGATCCGGTGCATCCGTCGTCAGAAAGTTGCGGATCGCCGTCTTGTAGCCTTCATGGTCAAAGTTGTTCAGCTGCACGTCGATATCGGGGTTCGCCGCCTCGAAATCCGCAATCAGCGCCTCCATCGCCGCCAGCGGATTCGGATCGTAGTCGGCATAGTAGGTCAGCACGCGCTGTTCGGCAAAAGCCGAACCCGACGCGAGCAGCGATGCAACGACGGCAAGCGTCCCCGCTTTCATATGGACCATGGTTTCCTCCCTTTTGGTTCCATTATGTGAAACTTAGTCTTGAATATTGAAAACTATGCTGCGTAACGTTAAGGCTGTCAACAGGGACGGGAGGACCTGCATTGATGACGGCAGACGGCGGCCAGTATGCGGTGGGCGGCGGTGATGGCACGGTGGGCAAGGCGCTCGACGTGCTTGATCTTGTTGCACAAACCGGGCGTCCCGTGCGCTTTTCCGAACTCCTCGAACACCGGCTTTTTCCCAAGGCAACGCTCTACCGTTTCCTGCAGACCCTGACGAATCAGGGCATGCTGTCCTATGATGCGGAAACCGGATATTATGCCCTCGGCGTCCGCCTTGTCCGTCTCGCCCATGCCGCCTGGGCCCAGTCCAGCCTCGCCCCCATCGCCCGGCCCTTTGTCGATGCGCTTGCCGCCGATACCGGCGAAACCGTGCATCTGGCCCAGATGGATCAGGCGCAGGTCCTCTATGTCGACAAACGCAACGCCACCCGGCCCGTGGAGATGTTCAGCCAGGCCGGCAAGGTCGGCCCCGCCTATTGCACAGGTGTCGGCAAGGCCATGCTGGCCTATCTGCCCGATGCCGCCCTGGAA
>JAAFHS010000024.1 GCA_013298485.1 Rhodobacterales bacterium | reverse complement strand
GGGGATCAAACAAAAGCCGCGTATCGATGGCCGGCGGGCATTGAGAGGCATAATCTTCATCAATCGAAATGGTTTGCGGTGGTCTGACGCGCCCCGTGAGTATGGCCCGCCGAATACTCCCTAAAATCGATGGAAGCGGCGGGGCGACAAGGGCGTCTTCGCTCGGATGATGGAAGGTTTGGCGGCAGAGGCGGCCGTTTCGAAAACGGTGATGATCGATGCGACCTATCTCAAGGCGCACCGCACGACGGCCAGCCTGGGGCCAAAAATGGGGGCTCCGACAACCAAACGGGCCGTCTGATCGGCCGAACTTAGGGCGGCATGAACACAAACTGCACGCCGTCACGGACGCAGATGGTCGTCCGATCCGGTTCTCTATCACCGCAGGCTAGGTCAGCGACTACACTGGAGCAACTGCCCTGATGGGCAGTTTACCAAAGGCGGAGTGGCTACGGGCCGACCGGGGCTATGACGCCGACTGGTTCAGCGATGCGTTGAAAGATACGGGAATAAGGCCCTGAATCCCGGGTCGGAAGATGCGCGGCAAGCTTATCAAGCACGACAAGCGCCGCTACAAACGACGCAACAGGATCGAAATCATATTCTGGCGTCTAAAAGACTGGCGACGGGTCGCCACCCGCTAAGATAGAAGTCCCAAGGTCTTCCTCTCAGCCGTAGCCCTCGCGGCAACCGTCATGTTCTGACTATGAAAAGAGAACGATTCCTGACCCTAAGGTGGATCAGGTCTCCTTCGGGCGGGCTCGCGAGACACGGCTCCCGCCAATTCTGTGTGGGCAATTTACGCTGGAGCCCCTCGCGAAGGTAGCACGAGCGGCTAGCGGGATCACCCCAAGATTGCATCGCGACAGGTTCCGTGGCACGATCTCCCGAGAAGATAGGATCTCCCCACGAAGGAGGGGGCACACAGGGGGTGGAGATTTCCGCAGTTTCCGCCCCCTCTACACAACTTCCTAACGTTGGTTAGGCAGTTTTGCACAGGAAAGCCATCCATTATCAGTCATCACATTAGGGCCCAGCCTGCAGCACGCCGTTGCTCACGGGTGAAGTTGCGATTGAGCGCTCCCCACCGCCGATACCACATTCATCGCTTAGTGGTTCGGCCCGTCGAATGACTGCTTCTCCGAACATGTTCAGTGATCGTGCTGCACTGCCGCAAGTCCGCTTTCCCCCCAGTGCGACGAGATCATTGCGCTTGCGAACGACAATTGAGGACCCCCAGCAGATCGTCGCAAGGTGCTACGTAGCAGGACTGTGGTTCGCTCCTTTTGCTGCGTGCGATGTGAATGGCCGACGCGAGTGCGGCGGCGAAGGGCGACTGAGACGGATCGGAATGCGAGAATAATGCTGGCGGCGTTCGGCTCGACCGTGTCGCTACACTCCTCTCGGGAACATCAGCCAATCTTGCGTTCCAGCCGCCAGCCTGTCGGGTCGTCGATCCAGCGGTCGATATCGGACTCTCGCCAGCCTGCGCCGTGGACGCTGATCCGGAGCTGGGCCGGGAAGGTGCCTTCGGCGATCTTGCGGTAAAGGGTGGACCTTGACAGGCCGGTGCGGGCGAGGACGGTCTTGAGGCGGATGATGCGGTCTGGTGTGGGCATGGCTGTGCTGCCTTCTGTTGGTTGTGTCTGACGGCTGCTGAACCAGACAGACGAGTGCCACGCGCACGCGCAAGGGACTTCGCGGCATCAAAGGGCTATGGCGAAGAATGGGCGGCAGATCGGACGGGTCATAGTCCAATCCCGATCCCTCTGACGAGGTCGAAGCCGTGACTGAAGGCAAGTTGCTGCCCGAGCTTCATCCCTGGGTCAAAATCCATGCTGATGCCGAGCGCCCGCTTGCGGTTGGCAAGTAGCGACTCCATCTGCGGATCGCGATCGAGGCTCCTGGCCATGTCGCCCATCTCGTCTCGCGCGGCCCTGTAGCTGGAATAATTGCCTGCCGCATATTGGCGTTCGCCCGCCTGCCTGAGGTCCCGAAAGCGCGCCACGAAGCGGTCGGCGCGCCAGCTGGGATCCTTGGCCGGATCGAGGCGCAATTCAGTTTCCAGCTGAAGGGCGCGAATGGCGGGGTTGACGCGCCCCGTACCTGCCTCGCGGGCAAGGCTGTTGTCCTTGCTGTAGGCGGCTTCTGCGTCCTGCCAGCCGTAGGGTCGGACCGCATCGAATGCGCGCCGTGCCGCGCCAAGCGCGCGCCGCTGTTCATCCGAAAGCGCAAGTCCCTGTCGCTTGGCTTCTAGTACCGCATCGGACGCCCGGGCATGGCGCACAAGGGCCTGCCTGCGGGCGCGCCGCAAGGCATTCTCTGGATCTTCTCCCGCCTGCCTCTCCGCCTCCCGCTTTCCGGTCTTTTCCCTTTCCGGCCCCGGCCCGACCTCGGGGCCGGGCACGGCATCTCCGGGCTGGCGCAACCCGTCGCGCAGATCATCAAGAGCGAGGCGCAGTTGCTCAGGCACGATCCTGCGCACCAATTCGGCGACACGCTCGCGGAAGGTGATGCCACGCCGCTCGGCGTAGTCCTGCGCCGGATCGGGTTGGTCGTAGTCCGACGCCATGTCCTTGGCCCGGTCACGCGAAAGGGTGCTGACCAGCCGATCCTGATCGGCGAAGTCGTCACAGCCGTAGTGCAACTCCATCCCATCGCGGTGCCGCGACAGCGCAACATAACTGCCATGGGCGTCGAGACCTAGCGTGGCGAGGACATGAGTGCGGTCCACCGTCATGCCCTGCGCCTTGTGGATGGTCGCGGCATAGCCGTGGTCGATGCGGTTGTAGTCTTTAAGGTCGAAGGCGACGGATCGGCCATCGTCGGTCTGCACGGTCATGCTCCGTGTATCGACCTGCTCAACGGTCCCGAGCGTGCCGTTCTTCACGCCGAGACCGCGGTCGTTCTGCAGGAACATGATGCGATCCCCGCTGGCGAAGCTGCGCGTGCCACGCTCGACCAAAAGACCCACGTCATCGCCCAGATCTCCTGCCGCCCGCATCTGCGCGCGCGCCGCCGCATTGAGGGCGCGCACCTCGTCATTGGTGTGCGTCAGGATGATCCGGCTTTCGTGGGGTGATGTCTGCCGGTCGCGGTCCCAGCGCTCGATGAGATCCTGGCGCGCCTTCTCGCGCGTCCGGGCTTCATGCACCATGCCACGGCTGTCGTAAGCATGGATCGCGTCGCCACTACTGCCGGTTGCCAGATCGCGCGTGGCCTCCCGCTGCCAGTCCTGCCGCTGACGACGCACCTCACCGAGCTCCGCGCCGCCGTGGCGCTCATGGGCCCATCGGAACGCCGCGCCCGCCTCGATGGATTGGAGCTGCTGCGGATCGCCGACCAGCACCACCTTGGCACCGGCGTCCGCCGCACGGGACAGCACGCGCTCCAACTGGCGCGTGCCGACCATGCCGGCCTCGTCGATCACCAGAACATCGCGGGCGGTCAGCAGGTCACAGCCCCGACCCCAGCCATGTTCCAGGCTGGCGATTGTGCGCGATGCGATGCCCGATCCGCTTTCGAGATTCTCGGCCGCGATGCCGGACAGGGCCGCACCCCGGACCTGATAGCCCGCCGCGGCCCAAGCCTCGCGTGCCACGCCCAGCATCACGCTTTTGCCCGTCCCGGCAGAACCGACGACGATGCCAAGATCGCGCCCGTCCGTGACATGCGACAGCGCGTCGGCCTGCTCTCCCGACAGGACAAGGCCGCGGTTCGCCGCACGTGCCAGTGCGGCGTCACGGTGCCTGTCGTTCACCGCATGGCTATTGCGTTCTGCCATCAATCCCGCCGCGTGGTGCAGGCGCTGTTCCGTCGCGATCATGCTGCGCGTAGTGAAGCGATCCTCACCGCGACCATCCTTGCCGAGGTCCACCAGACCGGGCGCATGGCGCAGAGCACCCATCACCTCATTGAACTGGTCAATGCCGTCGCTGTGCCGATGCGCGAACTTGGCCATGTCGCGGCGGGTGAAGGTCGATTGCTGCTGCGTGATCGCAACAAGGGCGATGGAAGGATCGGCGATGATGCGCTCGCCGTTGCTGCGCGCAATCTCGCGATGCATTTCGGCCCGGTCTGCCGCCTCGATCCCGCCGTCGACACCGCCTGCCTCGATCCGCTGCGCGGGCGCACCGATCTGGCTTTGCGGTTCCAGCCCGATGCCTTGCGCTTCAAGGCTGCGGTGGTCGATGCGCGCGTCGATGTCGAGCTCGGCAAGCCGCGCATTGGCAAGCTCTGCCCAGCGTTCGCGCCAGCGCGTCACCATGTCCGTGCGGTTCCAGTCCCGCACCTTCTGTCCGAAGCCGGTCTTGTCCACCTCCCGCATCGTCAGCATCACATGGGCATGGGGCTTGGGGCTCCCGTCCTCGGCCCTGTCCCAATGCACATTGAGATCGGCGACCATGCCCCGGTCTACAAACTCGGACTGCACGAAGTCACGAGCGAGTTCGATGCCTTGGGCCTGCGTCATCTCGCGCGGAATGGCGAACTCGACCTCGCGGGCAAGCTGCGCGTCGCGCCGCATCTCGAACGCCTCGACATCGTTCCAGAGCTTTTCGCGGTCACCCAATGCCGTGGGCGCGTTCTCTGGCAGCATGATCTCGGAATGGACCACACCGCGCTTGGCGCTAAAGTCATGGTTGCGCTCGATCCTGTCGTCGTGCAGCCGTGACGCCGCGCGGTAGGCGGCAGAGGCCACCGCGCTGCTCCCGGCCTTGCGGCCAATGACCTTGACGTGAAGATGATAGATCGCCATCGCGACCCGATCATTGGCACGGGGACCGCGACGTCGGAACGACGTATAAGCGCGCCCTCCCTCGATAAAATCTCCGGATGGACCAGAGCGTCCCGCCCCGTTCCGGCGACCCTGCAGCGTTTTGGCAGGTGTCCCGCTATCATCGCTGCATCAACAGCTTGAGGAGATCACGATGCGCAAGCCCAGGGATTTCGACGCGGAATTGAAGGCGCTGGAGGACAGAACGCGAGAGCTCAAACAGCGCAGGGTGCTTGGGCTTGGCGAACTGGTCATCGCCACCGGAGCCGATGCCCTCAGCGCCGAAGAACTGGCGGGCGCGCTGATCGTGCTGGCCGAGACGAAGGACGCCGGCAAGAAGGAGGCCTGGGCCAAGCGTGGAGCTGCGTTCTTTCGCGGCAGGTCGCGGCGAGCTGCTCCGACAACTGTCAGCGACGCGAGCCGCTCTCCGGCGCAATCGGGTGGCGCGCAACCGGCATCAGGCGGCAGAAGCGCGGCATGACATGCGCAGCTGGCAGGTCGAACGCCGCAAGCGCACCCGGCACCTGATCGAACTCGGCGGCCTGGTCGTCAAGGCCGGGATCGTGGACCTCACCGGCGATGATCGTGCCATGATCTACGGCGCGCTTATCTGGATGGCTGACAGGCTGCGAAGCGACCAGGGCGAACACGCGCGTGAAGTCTGGACCGTGAAGGGGAAGCAGGCGTTTGACGTTGATGGCGGGGGCTCTGCCCCCTGAAAACTGGATCGTTTGAAACTGGAGTTTTTCGTTTAGTCTTCCTGGGCTCGGAGAGGGGCTGAGAACTATGAAGGCATCGAAATTCATCGATTCGCGGAACGCTGTTTTTCAGGTGATCGGCAATAGCCGCAGCAAGCGAATCGGCGGGGTGGGAGATTACGTTGCTTGCAAAGAGTCAGCGCGTCGATCAGAGCCAATGGATTACGCCGCGCTGACCTCCGCCGCAATCCAAAAGCCGCGCCCGCCGCATGCCATCTACGCCCGGCGGTGGAGGCGGTTCGCCCTTGCCCTATGTGGGCGGTATCTCGTCAGGCTCTGGTAGGTTTGGGGCATGTGTTCGTTATTGGCAGTCAATTCTGTGCCCCTCTGTAAAGCCCCGGTCTACTATTGACCGCTTGCAGCCACCTACTGCACAACCTGCCCGCCGCAGTTGCCTGTTACAAATTGCGCCCAGCGCTTAAACAACGACCGCCGCAGTTCCAACCTGTCACTCCTGTCATATGCCTTCGTTGTCTGAGTCCCCACGGAGTGGGCCAGCATCATTTCCGCTACTTCGAAAGGAGCATCTGTGGCCTCAGAAAGCCATACCCGCAAACTGGTCCGAAATCCGTGCGGGCGCGCTTTCAATCCACGGTCCGTCATCAGCGCTGACATAGTTCCGTCGGAGATTACACCTTTGCGAACTCCCGGAAACAAAAAGCCATCCCGTGAGTGGGCGCGGGCCTCGCCAATAATCGACATTGCCTCTCCGGATAGCGGCACCCGAAAATCCTTTGTCGCGCCAGATTTCCTTCGAGCTGCCTTTCGTGAAGAAACCGGATGGGACGAGAGCGCACGCCAGTCAGTATAAGAAAGCGAAGGGCAAGGTGTGTGATGCTGCCGTCTCCGAGACTGCCATAAAAGGAAGGAACCTCCTGCCACGGTAGAGCAGGAATGCTATTTGTGCTGTGCCTCGGTTTCCCCAAGAGTGCTCGAGCTTTGTCGGTAGCTTGCAAATCCACCGCCAGCCCGAGCGCAGCGGCGTGGTGCATACAAATACCGATCCGATTCAACGCCTTGCGCGCGGTTTCCGCCTTCGTGTGCCAGATCGGGGCGAGCGTGTCACGGATATCGATCTGGTCTAGGTCAGCGACCGGCACCTTACCGAGTCGGGGCAGTACATGCAGCTCAAGCGGGCTGAACCAGCGGCCTGCCTTTCCGTCACCCTTGAGTTCTGCCTTTCGGCTTTCAAAGGCATCACGCGCCACTTCTCGGAATACATGCAGATTGCGGGCAGCCTCGCGTCTCATGCGCACCCGGTCCTTGATGGGGTCAACATCGTTGCGCACCTTACCGCGTGCCTCATCTGCCGCGCGGCGAGCCTCTGCAAGGGACACCGCAGGATATGCGCCAAGACCCATTTCCCTGCGCCGCCCGTGTACCGTTACACGCAAGACCCATTGAGCGCCTCCATCATCGCGCCTCACGAACCACAACCCGCCTCCATCAGCGTGCTTTCCGGGGGCAGCCGCCGCAATTGCTTTGGCAGAAAGTCTGTTCATTGCGCGCACAGGAGAGTCTTTCAATCCACCTTTCTATCCCCCTAAACTTACGGGATAGAAGGACACAAAGCGAGACAAAATGATCCGGCTTAGGCAGGTAACTTGTTGAATCATCTAACATAAGATGCCGCATGGGACGGCATGAAATCGGCTGCGAACTCAATTCGCTGCCTCTTCTGGGCACCAATTTCAGGGAACGGCCGTCCTTCGGGGCGGCCTTTTTCATTCCGGCGACAGCGGCATGTCCCCCGCGGCGAGACGCCACCCCAGCGGCCACGACAGGTCAAAAAATCATCTTCCCCGATCGGCGATGTCTCGCTTACACTCATCACACTTCTATGACCTGAAATTTGGAGTTTGATGATGAAGGGAATTCTCATTTGTCTGTCCGCAGCCTTGGGTTTTGCATCCACCGCTCTGGCCTGCCCGGATTACAACCAAAGCGGCGCGGGTGGCCGCATCAGCGGCTCGGAACTCCGCAGGGGCGTTGCCTACAATGTGACGGCTGGCGGTGACAATTACATCTGGAACTGCCCGAACGTGCGGCCGGGCACAGACCGGGGCGCAGGATATTTCCCCACCCCGCCCGATTTTACCTTTGAGCTGAGCGGGATGGCCGGCAATCAGCTTGTCATCGCGGTACAGAGCAACTGTGACGCGGCTCTGCTGATCAACACGGCCTCGGTCAACTGGTACTATGATGATGACGACAATGGAAACCAGGACCCCAAGATCGTGCTGACGCGCCCCGCCAACGGGTATCTCGACATCTGGGTCGGCACTTATGACGGCAACTACTGTGACGCCGTCCTGCAGATGCAGGCCTTCCGGCGCTGAGGGGCCGGGGCGTCACAGCCCCAGCATCTCCTGCGGCGGGCCGGGGAAGGCGGCAAAGGCAGGCGCCCCCGCCGGTTCGCCCAGCAGCTCACGCACGGCCCGGACCGCCTGATCAATCGCCGAATGCGCATAGGCGTAGGCTCCGCTGTCACTGTTGGCGATGGCAATCCGCCCCCAAGGCTGGCGCGCCTTCACAATTGGCAATTCCCCATCTGGCCAGAACGCATCCCAGGGCCGCATATATTCATAGGCGTAACCATGCGCCCAGCGGTTCACCGTGATGCCTTCGATATCCCGCGCCGCGTCAAAGCCTGATCCGGCCAAGGCCCGGTCCAGCATGTCGCGGATTGAAAACTCCAGCTCTTCGAAGGTGATCTCCATCAGTGCCCGCTTGCCCGCCAGCGCCTGTTCGCGCGATGAAAGCCCCGGTTCCACCATCACCTTCGACAGATGCAGGATGATAGGATCACCGGGTTTATCCGCAAAGCGGTAACTGCCCATCGAGACCGGAAAATCGATTTCCGCCCCGCTCCAGAACAGCCCCCTTGCCCCGAAGCCTTCGATCTTCAGCGCATCGAACGCCTCCCAGTTGCGCAACTGCACGTTGGTATACAGCAGCGGCACCTTCTGCTGATCGTTCATCGCCTCCACCTGATCGGCGGGCAGCTCATCCGTCAGATAGGGGATCATCCGGTGCCAGCAAGCCAGCACGACATGCCCCGCTTTCACCAGCCCCAGCCGCCCCGCCGCATCGACATAGGTCACATTCACCGACGTCGCCGTGTCATACGCCCCGTCATGCGCCACCTTCACCACAGTGGAATTCAGCCGCACCCGCACCGGGCTGTCCGCCACATCCAGCGCCGCATAATCCACCCGCTCTGTCGCCAGTTCCTCCATCGTGGTGCCCGCCATCGCTCCCGGCACCATCGCCCGGATCAGGGCATGCGCGATGCCCGCATTGCCATCCGGGAAATGATAGATGTAGGCGTCGGGATCGGTGAACGCCAACCGCCCCGACGGGCTGTGCGCCGGATACACCGCATCCCCCAGTTCCATCCCGTCAAAGCCGGGGTTGTAATTGCCCCGCGCATCTAGCGCCGTGCAGGCATCAATCCCCACCCCGAAATAGGCGGTGGTCGAAATCTGGAAGTAATCCACCAGCTGCGGGTCTGCCTTCACATAATCCAGCAGGAATTCCGCATAAGTGATCTCAGACAGCTTTTTCAGCTTTTCCGCCGCCGTCAGCCCCGGCATGTAATCCCCCGGCGCATCCAGCAGCGCCACAAGATCCGCCTTCGCCTTGTCGTTCATCGGTGTTTCCGCCACCCATGCCGCCGTATCCTCGCCCTGAATGACCAGCTTATCGACGCCCCACTGCTCTTTCGCAAAGAACACCGCCGACCGCAGTCCCCGGTCCTCGCCCCAGGCCTGATCGTAGAACCCCTCGAACTTCGCAGGTTCAATCCCCACATCCGCCAGCAGCTTGTTCACCGCCGCGCTGAAATAGCTTGGCGTCTGCATCGACTGGCTGCCGCCATAGCCGATCAGCGTGGCCCCGTTCGATGCCACGAATTCATTCCGCTTGGCATGCCCGCCGTAGGCGTCCAGCGGGTCGATCAGCAGCACCCGTTTGTCCGCCCCTGCCTGCTGGCGATACAGATATGCCGCCGCAAGACCCGAAATCCCTGCCCCCACCACGACCAGATCATACACCTCTCCAGTGTCGACAACGTCACCTGCCGTCTCCCAGAACGTCCCGTCCCGCATGCCATGCGCCACCGAACGGCTGCCTTCCGTCTGGCCCTGCAGCCCGTTTGAGGCTGGCGGATAGCCCGCATCCGTCACCGGGGTGAACGCCCCTGCCTGCCCGGCCCCGAACACCTGCAGCGCCGCCGCCCCCACAACCGTCCGCGCCACCCCGTCAAAGAAATCCCGCCGGGTGATCGCCCGGTCCATTCCCAGCCGCTTTGCCCTATCCTGATCCATCTTGTTGCCCCCCCGGTTGCCATCCCTTCACGCTGCAGCCTTACCCAGCGTCAGGCAACTGATTCCCACCGCATTGGGCAAATCCATGCCTCAGGGTGCATAAAGTTCCGCCGCATCGCCCAGATATCCATCCCAGGCAAACCAATAGGCCACATGCCCCGCCACCCGCGCCAGACTGCGGCCATCGCCTGCGACCAGCGCCTCTTCCCCCACGGTCCAGACCGCGCCATCCCCGCTGACCAGCGCCCCATTCCTGCGCGCAAATTCCAGCGCCCCCCGCTCATAGGCCCGCGCACTCCGCGTCTCGGCATCGCCGATCACCACCACCGCCACATCGCCCACCGCATCATTGATCACCGGGCGGCGCGCAAACACCTCGATCGGCCAGGCTTTCGCCGCCCCGAACTGCTGGATGCCGAACACATAATCCTTCTGCCGCTGCCGCCCCTGATCCGCCAGTGCCGGAAACATCAGCTCGGGTGAGGCGAAGTATTCATTGTAAACCACACCCGACCCGTAATCCCGCCGATACCCGGTATCCAGCGAAAGGATCGTCGTCCCCGGATTGGCCCCGCGCCAGTCTTCCCAGCTGGTGATGACCACCGGGCGCTGCGTCAGGGTGATCCCGCTGTCTGCCAGCTTGCCCACCACCGGCTTGCCCGTGAACTGGTTCCACAGGGAATGCGTCGCCCGGTCGAACATCAGCTTGTTGGACCGGTACAGAAATCCCGATGACCCAAAGACAAGCGGTTTGGCCCGCCCCGCCACCTTGGTGTCGTACAAAATCCCCGCCCCGCACAGCGTGCAATAGGCCAGTGCCACCGGCACATCCCCGATCACATCATTGAACATCTCGTGCCAGCCCATGATCCGCAGCGGATAGGCCCGCACATCGCCGTTGATCGAAACCCCGAACACCAGATCATCACTGCGCATGTAATCCGCATCGCCCGCCGCAATCATCGCCGGGTTGTCCAGCGATGGGATGCCATCTTTGACCACCCCACCCCAGGCGATCTCTTCGATCCGGATGCCCATCCGGTCGCGCCGCATGTATTCCGGCTTAAAGAACACTTCGAAATTCGGGTCGATCCGCAGATGCAGATCGCGCATGAAATCGGCATAGCTCGGATCGGGGATCACCTCCGGATGCGCCTCCTGCCACAGCATCCAGTCGAACCACTCATCGGGGTCTTCCGCCCCTGTCAGCGCCCGCAATGCATCCTGTATCTGCGCATCGCGGTTGTTGTTGAACCGCAGCGCCAGGATCAGCCCCGCAATCATATCCGTGCGCCGCCCTTCGACAATCGCCGCAAGGGCCGCATCCGCCTCGCGCTGCGATCCGCCCACCACGTCATACTGCAACTGGAACGCCGCATCCGTCTGCGCCCGTAAGGCCCCCGGCAACACCCCCGCCGCCGCCATCATCGCGCCGAAACGCCGTCTGCTGATCATGATTGTCCCCCCGAATTGATGCAGCATCCTGCACCGGCACCGCCGGATGACGGCATCAAACCCCGGTGATCCCCCCGTGATCGGATTTTCGCGTTGAGTTCGGCCATGCGCGGGCCTATTGCGGGCAGCACCACATGTGCCAAAGGGGCCTTTCCGTGACGATCCATTTCCACCAGAACGACCTGCCGGATGGCCTTTCCCTTGGCCCCGTCGTCGCCATTGATACCGAAACCATGGGCCTCGATCCCCGCCGCGACCGTCTGTGCGTCGTGCAGCTCTCGTCCGGCGATGGCCATGCCCATGTCGTGCAGATTACACGCGGCCAGACATCCGCCCCCAACCTTGCGCGTCTGCTGACCGATCCTGCCACGCTGAAACTCTTTCACTTTGGTCGCTTCGACATCGCCGCCCTGAAGAACGCCTTCGGTGTCGTCACCGCCCCCGTCTGGTGCACCAAGATCGCCTCACGCCTGATCCGCACCTTTACCGACCGGCATGGCCTGAAATACCTGCTGCTTGAACTCGTCGGCGTCGATGTCTCAAAACAGCAGCAGACCTCCGACTGGGGGGCTGCGAAACTGACTGAGGCGCAGCTGGAATATGCCGCATCCGATGTGCTGTACCTGCACAAACTGATGGCGGAGCTGAAGGCCCGCCTGATCCGCGAAGACCGCCTTGCGCTGGCGCAGCGCTGCTTTGATTTCCTGCCCACCCGTGCGGAACTAGATCTGATGGGATATGATGAACCCAATGACCTCTTCCATCACTAAACCGGACACCACCGATTTCCTGCAGACCGCCCGCCGTGTCATCGCGCGCGAGGCTGATGCGCTGGTGGCCCTCGGTACGGCCCTTGACGGAAATTTCGCCCGCGCCGTCGATCTGATCCTGGCCGCAAAGGGCCGCGTGATCGTATCGGGCATGGGCAAATCCGGCCATATCGCCCGCAAGATCGCCGCCACCTTTGCCTCGACCGGCACGCCGGCCCAATTCGTGCACCCCGCCGAGGCGAGCCATGGTGATCTCGGCATGGTCATGCGCGGTGATGTGCTGCTGATCCTGTCCAATTCGGGTGAGACGCCTGAACTCGCCGATATTCTTGCCCATGCCGGCCGTTTTGACATTCCGATGATCGGGATCGCGGGCAAGGATGGCTCCACCCTGCTCCGCCAATCGGATGTGGCCCTGCTGCTGCCCTCCGTGCCCGAGGCATGCGATACCGGCATCGTGCCCACCACCTCCACCACCATGACGCTCGCCCTGGGCGATGCCCTGGCCATCGCACTCATGGAACACCGCCAGTTCACGCCCGATCATTTCCGCCTGTT
>JAAFHS010000239.1:1720-4925 GCA_013298485.1 Rhodobacterales bacterium | reverse complement strand
TTTCAGCTGTACCTGTTTCTGCCCCGTGCCCTGTTCGACCAGCGTATAGGGCGCCACATATTGCGCCACGTTTGTCGCATTCGTCACCAGCCCCTTGGCCACCGCCGCCTGCACCGTCCGCGCCCGTGCATCAAACGGCAGGAACGCCCCCGCATCCACCACCCAGGTCGCCGATTCAGTCGCCTGCACATGTTCGAACACCACCGGCGTCTGCGTCAGCTGGTTGATCCCATTGAACGCGTTGTTCGTGATGTTGATGTTGCGGAACCGCGTATTGTCCAGCCCCGCCACCGTTGCATCCACCGCCTCGATCCGGTCAATCGTCGCATTGATCGTGCGGAATGTGTTGCCCGTCACGCTCAGATTGCTCAGTGAATGCCCCGCCCCTTTCGGCGCGATCACGATCCAGCGGAAACTCGGCAGCGTGTTGATCGACACAAAGATATTCCCCGTCAGTGTCAGCCCGCCGAATGAGAACTCGTTGTCAAAGCCCGGGTTCGCATCGTGTTCATTCGACAGCTCGACAAAACAGTTGTCGATATAGTTTCCCGTCAGAATCGCATTCGGTGTCGGCGTCGTGAACACCAGCCCCGCCCGGCGCAGGCCAGGCGTCTCGTCATCGCCGCCGAAAAAGTGATTGCCCACAAAGATATGCGTGGTCCCCGCCACAACGCCAAAGGTGCCGAAACGCGAGGCCCGGTTGCCGCGGATTTTCGCATCATTCGCGTTGATGTTGAACACCACCGTCTTGCGGTTCTGCGCAGGCAGGCTTTGTTCGTTCGATGCGAACATGCAGTTGTCCACAATCAGATCCTGGCACCCCCGCCCGTGCGAGGTGATCCCCCGGTCCGCAGGCCGCGTCAGGCTGCTCAGCGCCACGCGGAACGTATCGCCTGACGGGGCCAGCAGAATGCCGCTGGCCACGCCATTGCACTGCAATTCCATCCCCGTCAGCTCGAACTTCGAACATTTGGTAAAGCCGCTGAAATCCAGCATGTATTTGTAGCGCGTAAAGGTGAATGTCTGGGTGCCCACCGCATTCCACAACGGCTGGCTCAACTCCACCGTCCCGCCCGGAATATCCACCGACCGCACATAAACCTCGCGCCCCACGCCCGTGCCTGTGACCTGCGCGCCCACCGGGATGTTGGCCACATTGGTGACCCCCGTCAGCCGCGAGATATTGGTCAGACTGTAGCTTGCCACCGATGTCACCACCGTCGACGTCCAGGCCGGGTCGGCCACCGCATTCAGCATCCCGTTGGTGATCAGGCGGCGGATTTCAAAACTGGCAAGCCCGGTGATCGCCGCCATGTTGATGGGGCCTGGCAGATCGACCCGCCGCCCCCGCAGATCCAGCGCCACATGATCGGCGTTAAAGAACAGCGCCTGCAGCGCCTTGGTGAACGCCTCCAGCTCCGTCCCGAAGGCCGATGTATAACTGTCCAGATCAAAGTTGCGCCGCAGGATCAGGCGCGACGCCGCAGGCTGCGTCACCCGCCCCTCGAACCGCACCGGATTGTCGATCGTCAGGTTGCCTGCGATGCGGTAGATGCCTTTCGACACCACCACCGTGCGCCCCGCCGCCGCCGTATCGGCGGCCTCGAACGCATTGGTGTCATCGGTCACGTTATCGCCCACCGCGCCGTAGTCGCGCACATCGACCCAATCCATCAACTCGCGCAGGAAGATCGATGTCACATCTTCCACCGTCACATCGTCAATGCGCACGACCCCGCCGCTTGTCCCTGTCAGGTCCAGTCCCAGATGCGCATAGACCGGCTGTGCGCCCCAGAACAGGTTCACGCCGGTGCGATTGGACGATGCGATGATCGCGCTGACCGTCACCACTTGCCCGTATGTCGTCAGCTGCGTGATCGCCCCGGTTGTCGTGATGCCCGTCACCTGCGTGCCGTTGGCAAGGGCCGGATATCCCGCGATCCGCACCCCCGGCAGCGGCCCCGCCACCGCCTTCACCCGCACTGTCACGCGCAGATACAACCCCGGCTGATAGGGGATCTGCTGGAACGACCGCACCTTCTGCACCGAATCCAGCTTCTGCACTTCCATGCAGCCTGCGAAATCCTGGTCATTCGCCACAAAGGCCGCATTCGCCTGCCCCGCATAAGACCCCGAACCCGCGACACCGTCGCCCCGCGACCACAGGTTCAACCCGGCCGAAAACGGCGGCGGGTTCAGCACCAAACCTTCGGTAATTGCCTTGTTCATGCGTCAATCCTCTCTGCATGGCGGGCAGCCGCAGCAGGCCCCCGGATCAGCGGAAGAGGTAGCAATCAGGTCTTAACGCATGTTCAGCCCGGCGCGCGCAGACAGGGGCGCACCCGCAACAGGATCAGACGCCCAAACCCACCGCAGGCAGGATCTGCACGCCATTGATCTGCCAGCCGTCCGGCGTTTCGATCATCTGGTAATCCAGCAGATGCGACGCGCCGTCCTGACCCGTGATCAGCACGCGCTGCCACAGGTTCCCCCCCACATCGCGCAGTTCCAGCATCTGCACATTGCCGGGCCGGTGCACCATCGGGAAAGACTGGGTCACCATCGCACCAAAGTTCTCCGGCGTGCCGAAGATGCCCTTGATCGTCGGGCTGGCGAAGGTGAAGGCCGTCGCGAAATCATCCGCGATAAAGGCATCAAGCTGGTTCTGGATCGTGCCTTCAATCGCCGGGTTGCGCGGTTCATCGGCAAAGGCGGGTGCAGACATCAGTGATAGGCAAACGGCAAGAATACGCGCGCGCATGTGTGATCCCTTCATCAATGTCCCCTGAGGAATGAGGTTAGGCTGATGCGGCATTTTGTCAAATGCCTGAAAGACCCGCGTCATTAAAAATCCGGTGGGATGATCCTGTCACACCAGTCGGGTGCGCCCTTGCAGATGCAGGCGCGCCACTGCGCAACAGCAGCGCACCGGACACACCCGGCAGGAACCGTTGGCCGTTACGGCTCAAATCCGACAAAGGGCGGCGCGTCGCTGTCGTAGGGCAGCACGTCTGTCGAGATAAAGGTCACCGGCTCGGTCCCTGTGTTTTCCCACCAATGCTCATAGCCGGGGCCGAATTCCGTGCTGACATCACCGGCATGGTAGACAACCGGTACTTTGCAAAAGCTGTTATGTTCGGTCACGGTGCCACTGACGATGTAGACGATCGTCGGGCGATCATCATGCCGGTGCGTTGGCACGAAC
>JAAFHS010000239.1:0-1710 GCA_013298485.1 Rhodobacterales bacterium | reverse complement strand
TTCAAGGCGCACGTTCGACAGAATCTCGCGGGTCAGCTTGTCGGGCTTGATCTGCTCCAATGGCATGGGCTCGGTCAGCACCTGATCCGCAGGGCATTCCCCCGCCACGGCCATCGTCGCTGTGCTGGCAAGGGCGGTCATCAGCATCGCTGCATATGTGTTTTTTGACGGCATTGCTTCACTCCCAAGGTGATCCTGCACGATCTTCGCAGGACGGTTTCGAATACCGTTTTAATACCACCGCAGGCAGGTCAGGGTAACGCGGTCAAAGGCTATGATGTCGATGCGAGGAACGTATGGCGGCCCTCCAAATAGGCGCACCGACACGGCCCGCCCACCGGATCGGCAAAGGTTTACAATAGGTTAAAAAAGGCCATTTTTGAAAACCTAAAGAATTGATATAAATATGAAAAGTCAGAAATTGACAGCCGTCAATTTTTCCCTCAAACCAGCTCCCCCGCCAGCCCCCGGTCCAGCAGTGCAATCGTCTCAGCCACCCCGTAAAGGGCGATGAACCCGCCAAAGCGCGGCCCCTCGCTCGCCCCCAGCAGCACCTCGTACAGCGCGCGAAACCAGTCCCGCAGCGGCTCGAACCCGTGTTCCTTGCCGACCGCGAACACCATCGTCTGCAACGCATCCGCGTCCAGCCCGCCGTCCCACACCGCCAGCCTTGCCCGCAGGTCCGCCATCGCCGCGCGTTCGACATCGCTTGGCAACCGGAACACCCGGCTCGGCGCAATCCTGTCCCGGAAATACCGCACCGCAAATTCTGCCGCGGCATCCAGATCGGGGTTCCCCTCGGGCGAGGCATCGGGCGCATACCGCCTGATGAACCCCCACAACCCCGATTTATCCTGCGCCGCCGATACCGCCGCCAGGTTCAACAGCATCGCAAACGGCACCACCATCCGGCTTTCCGGCACATGCCCGGAATGGATGTGCCACACCGGATTATTTGCCTGCGCCTCCGCATCCTGTGTCGGATACGCCCGCAGCTGCTGATGATATTCGTCCACCGCCTTCGGGATCACGTCGAAATGCATCCGCTTCGCCGTCTTCGGCTTCTGGTACATGAAATACGACAGGCTTTCCGACGACGCATAGGTCAGCCATTCATCAATCGTCAGGCCATTGCCTTTCGATTTTGAAATTTTCTGCCCGTTCTCATCCAGAAACAGCTCGTAGGAATAATGGTTTGGGCGACGCCCCCCCAGCACTTCGCAGATGCCATCATAGATCGGCGTATTCGTCGAATGGTCCTTGCCATACATCTCGAAATCCACATCCAAGGCCGCCCAGCGCGCCCCGAAATCCGGCTTCCATTGCAGTTTCACCTGCCCCCCCGTCACCGGCAGCGTCCATTCCCGCCCGGTCTCGTCGTCAAACGTCACCGTCGCATCCTTCGCATCCACATGCTTGATCGGCACATAGAGAACCCGGCCCGTCTCCGGATGGATCGGCAGAAAGCACGAATAGGTCTGCTGCCGCTCCTCCCGCAGGGACGCCAGCATAATCGCCATGATCTGATCGTACCGTTCCGCACACAGCCGCAGCGTGTCGTCAAACTTGCCCGAGGCGTAGAATTCCGTGGCCGAGATGAACTCATACTCAAACCCGAACGTATCTAGAAACCGCCGCAGCATCGCGTTGTTATGCGCGCCAAAGCTCGGGTATTCGCCGTAAGGGTCCGGCACGCTCGTCAGCGGCTTT
>JAAFHS010000238.1 GCA_013298485.1 Rhodobacterales bacterium | reverse complement strand
AGCTGTCGATGGCCCTGGTGGAGGCGGTTCCTGCCGGGCAATATGGCAAGGCGGCGCTTGTGTCGCTGGGTCTGTGGGACGGGGTCGCGGCACAGGTGGTGCAATCGGAAAACGTGCGCGTGGCCCTTGGTCTTGTGGCATCGGGCGAGGCGGCACTGGGGATCGTCTATGCGTCCGATGCGCATGCCGAACCGGGTGTCAGCGTGATCGCGACCTTTGCCGCCGACACGCATCCCGCCATTGTCTACCCGGCCGCGCTCACCACCGATGCGGGCGCTGCGGCGGGGGCGTTTCTGGATGCGCTGACGGCCCCGGCAGCGCAGGCGGTGTTCACGGCAAACGGCTTTACCCTGCCATGACGGATTGGCTGACGGCGCAGGAGTGGACGGCACTGATGCTGTCTTTGCGTGTCGCGTTCTGGGCGACGGTGGTGAGCCTGCCCTTTGGCATCCTTGCGGCCCATGCGCTGGCGCGCTGGTCCTTTCCGGGCAAGCAGGTGTTCAACATGATCGTCCATCTGCCCCTGATCCTGCCCCCCGTGGTGACGGGCTATCTGTTGCTGGTCACCTTTGGGCGGCGGGGATATGTGGGCGAATGGCTGTATGAAGTGACAGGCTTTACCTTCGCCTTCCGTTGGACAGGGGCTGCCCTTGCCGCCGCCGTGATGGCCTTTCCGTTGATGGTGCGCGCGATCCGCCTGTCGATCGAGGCCGTGGATACACGGCTGGAGGCGGCGGCCGGTACGCTGGGCGCATCGCCCCCTTGGGTGTTTGCGACCGTGACCCTGCCTTTGGCCTTGCCAGGGGTGCTGGCCGGGGCGATTTTGGCCTTTGCCAAGGCGATGGGCGAATTCGGGGCGACGATTACATTTGTCGCGAACATTCCGGGCGAAACCCAGACTGTGCCGACCGCGATCTACGAGGCGCTGCAGGTGCCGGGGGGCGAAGGGCCTGCGTTCCGGCTGGTGGTGATTGCTGTCATCGTCGCGATGGGGGCGCTGCTGGCATCGGAATGGGTCTCGCGGGTGGTCGCGGCCCGCGTGCAGGGGCGCTGATGCTGACGGTGGCGATCACACACCGCTTTGGCGATTTCACGCTGGATGTGGCGTTTTCTGCACCCGCAGGTGTGACAGCGATCACCGGGCCGTCAGGGGCGGGCAAGACCAGTATCATCAACGCGGTGGCGGGGCTGTTCCGCCCTGATGCGGGTGAGGTGCGGTATGGGGACGAGGTGCTGTTTGGCCCGGGGGTCTGGGTGCCGCCGCACAGGCGGCGCTTTGGCTATGTGTTTCAGGACGCGCGCCTGTTGCCGCATCTGACGGTGCGGCAGAATTTGGCGTATGGCGCGTGGTTTGCGGGTGGTGCGCAGGAGTTGGGGGCGGTGGTCGATATGCTGGGGATCGCGCCATTGCTGTCGCGGCGTCCTGCGGCCCTGTCGGGGGGTGAGCGGCAGCGCGTTGCCTTGGGGCGTGCCCTGCTGGCGCGGCCGCGCATGCTGCTGATGGACGAGCCGCTGGCGTCATTGGACGCGGCCCGCAAGGATGAGATTCTGCCCTATCTGGAACGCGTGCGCGATCTGGGCACACCGATCCTCTATGTCACCCATGCGGGCGACGAGGTGGAACGTCTGGCGACATCGGTGGTGCGGGTGCAGGGCGGGCGGTTGGCAGGCTGAATGTGCAGATCGGATGTAGGGTGCCGTGCTTGCACGCACCATCCCCTTCGCAGATCGTGCATAGGCCGGGCTTCAGCCCGGCACTCCCCCTGATCCCATACCGTTAACAAAGTCTTAAAATGACCCGATTTTCAGGGCGCGGATCGTTGTTTTATAAGGATAAAGTTGAAAATTGACAGCCGTCAATTTTTGTCCGCTACAGCCCTTCAAACGCGCAGAGCGCATGCACGTCCATCCCCATGCCTTCCAGCTTTTTGCGCCCGCCAAGGTCCGGCAGATCCACCACAAAAGCACAGCCTACAACCTCTGCCCCCAGCCGTTCGATCAGGCGGATGCCCGCCTCGGCGGTGCCGCCCGTGGCCAGCAGATCATCAACCAGCAGCACCTTTTCGCCGGGCGTCATCGCATCATCATGCACCTCGACCACCGCCTCGCCGTATTCCAGTTTGTAGTCTTGCGCGATGGTGCGGCCCGGCAGCTTGCCCTTCTTGCGGATCGGCACGAACCCGGTGGACAGCTGATGCGCGACGGCCCCGCCCAGGATGAACCCCCGCGCCTCTAGCCCTGCGACCTTGTCGATACGCATGCCTGCATAGGGGGCCAGCAGCTGGTCGACGCACATGCGGAAACCCCGCGGATCGGCGAAAAGGGTGGTAACATCGCGGAACAGGATCCCGTCATGCGGGAAGTCCACGATGGTGCGGATGTAGTCTTTGACAGTCTTTTTCATCGGGTC
Organism: Rhodobacterales bacterium; assembly: GCA_013298485.1. Classification (GTDB taxonomy): domain Bacteria; phylum Pseudomonadota; class Alphaproteobacteria; order Rhodobacterales; family Rhodobacteraceae; genus JAAFHS01. Next base: position 2,528 of record JAAFHS010000238.1, on the reverse strand, counting down.
CTCAATTGGGGTAATGCAAGCGCAGGATGGCGGCATCCTGCCCGGTCAGGGTCAGGACGGTATTGCTGTCCTGCGCAAAGATCGAGACATTCTCATAGGCGGGATTTTCGATATCGAACAGAAAGCCCAGCGATTGCGTGACCTCTTCCAGCACGATGGAGTCGATGTCAGCGGGTGGAATGTCCTGCGACACCAGGATGATGCTATGGGTCAGGTTCTGGGCATCGTCCCACCAGACAAAGACATGGCCCGCCCCGATGACCGATCCGTCCGCGATCCCGGCCTCATCGCTGACGGCGTCATTCTCGCGGAACAGGGTCGGGCGCAGGGTGATGTCGGGCGTCTTACCGGTATCGGTGCGGCGCAGGCGGACGGCAGAGCCTGCGGCATTGATCGCGGCGATGGCGCGGTCGAGGGCGCGGGTGATGCGGGTGACCCTGTCGGCGGGGTAGCCTTTGGGGACGGGGCCGAAGCCGATGGTCAGATGGCCGGGGTCGGGCCAGCGCGGCTGCGGTGAGGTGCAGTCACCGCCGGGGGGTGCCCCGCAGGTGACCAGGCGCAGGAAATCCGCATCGCTGAGCGGGCCGGTGCTGCGGACACCATCGGCGGCGGCACTGGTGGTGAGCATGAGGAGCAGGAGAAACGGTTTCACAGCACGCGCCCCGCGACGGCATCAAGGCTGGCGACAAGGGCGGGATCGCGTTTGTCAGGCGGGGTCATGATGGCGTGGGTGAGGGCGCGGTCGCAGCCGTGGGGGCAGGGGGTGCGATCCTTGTCCAGACTGGCGGCGAGGCGGGCGATCATCGCGCGGGCAGCCCCGGCATTGGCGGTCAGTGTCTGAATAACCTGGGATACATCGACGGCATCATGGCCGTCATGCCAGCAGTCATAGTCGGTGACCATGGCGACGGAGGCATAGCACAGCTCGGCCTCGCGGGCGAGTTTCGCCTCGGGCATGCCGGTCATGCCGATCAGATCGGCCCCCCATGCGCGGTAAAGGCGGGACTCGGCGAGGGTGGAAAACTGCGGGCCCTCCATGGCAAGATAGGTGCCGCCCATGTGGATTTTCGGGCCGTCAATGGCATCTGCACAGGCCGCAGACAGGCGGGGGCAGGTGGGATGGGCAACCGACACATGGGCGACGCAGCCGGGGCCGAAGAAGGATTTTTCCCGCGCGAAGGTGCGGTCGATGTACTGATCGACAATCACAAAATCACCCGGCGCATAATCCGCCCGCAGCGAGCCAACGGCCGAGACCGCGACCACATCAGTGACGCCGAGGCGTTTCAGGGCGTCGATATTGGCACGGTACGGCACGGTGGAGGGGGTATGGACATGCCCGCGCCCGTGGCGGGGTAGAAAGGCAATCGGCAGGCCCGCCAGACGCCCGACCAGCACATCATCGGAGGGGTGGCCAAAGGGCGATTTCACCCGCACCCATGACGCGCCTTCCAGCCCGTCGATCTGGTACACCCCCGATCCGCCGATAACGCCGAGCATGGTTTGCATGGGGATGTCCTTGATTGTGGCAGGGGCATCGTAGCGGCGGAAGGCGGGTGGGGGAAGGGGTTGAGAACGCAGCATTAATGGGGGGTGTTAACAGGATATGAAGCGTATGGGTTTTCTATGGAAAGGGGCCAGAAAGAGGCCAGATGATTTTCGGGGAGCCGGGGCGTTAACCATGCGGCGCGAATCGGGGTGTTTGGGGGTGGTTGCGGGGGCGGCGGGGCATCGCTAACCTGCGGTTGACCCTTTGGCGGACAGGGTGAAGGAAGGGTGTCGGGGCAGGCCCCGACCTACGGCCATGCATCCTTCGGCCAATCGCGCGATGTGTGGATCACGCGGAGGATGGCGATGGTTTCGCCGGATGGTGCTGGGGCGATCATATAGGCGATGACGTAGGGCAGGCCTTGCACGGATTTCTCGTATGTGCCGACGACCCGGCCGGGGCGGCCCGTGGCATACTGGCTGAGGGCGGTGGCGGTGGTGCGCAGGGTGGTCGCCACGCGGGCGGCCGCGGCGGGGTTGCCGGTGGCGATGTGGGTGATCTGCGCCTTCACGTCATCCAGCGCGGCGCGTGACCAGACGACTTCGCGGATCAAGCCTTGCAGGCTTTCGCGGCGGCGATTGCGGCGTCGATTTCATTCATCGCGGCATCATGCGGCACGATGCGGCCTGCGGTGACATCAGCCATGCCGCATTGGATGCCGGAGATGATGTCGGCCTCGCGCGTCACATAGGCTGCCAACGCCTCAGCCGCGAGAAAGGATTTGCTGCGGCGGGTATCTTGGGCGAGTTTGGCCAGCCTGTCGTTCAGATCGTCACTGATGCGGATGGTCATGGTGGTACTGGTTGGCATGGCGGCGCGCCTTTGTGTTCGAACGTGTACAAACTAGCACATCATGGGGTTGGTGCCAAGGAAAGGTCATTCCCCCGGCCTTTTCAGGGTCACGAGGTTGCGCACCACGGCGTAGTCCATGTAGCCCAGCCGCGCCATCGGGTGGTAGCGGGTGACATCGAAACGGCCA
>JAAFHS010000237.1 GCA_013298485.1 Rhodobacterales bacterium | reverse complement strand
ATCCACTGCCAGCGCCTTGAGGGGCGAGATGTAGAGGGTGTGCAGCCCCTCGCGCGGGGCCTCATGCAGGCCGATGAGGGAGGGCAGGAAGCCCGCCAGCGTCTTGCCGCCGCCGGTGGGGGCGATGAGGAGGGTGGCGGGGTCGTTGCTTCGCTGGAGCATGTCGAGTTGGTGGGGGTGGAGGGCCCAGCCTTTGGTGGTGAACCATGTGGTGAGGGTGGAGGGGAGTTGGATCATGGGGGGAGTGTAGGATGGCGCGGTTCCGTGCGCCAGCGCGGGTTCGCCCATCTTTCCTGCGTGGGGGGGGGCGATGGGCAAACCCGCGCGATAGCTGCGCGGGACTGCCCATCCTACGCCCGGATTCCGCTTGCGGGGCTTTGGGGGCCGGATTAAGCGGGAAGCCATGAAAATCCTATTCCTGGGCGATGTGATGGGCCGGACGGGCCGGGCGACGGTGGCGGAGCGGCTGCCGAAGCTGCGCGTGGATTGGGGATTGGATTTCGTGGTGGTCAATGGCGAGAATGCGACGGCGGGGGCGGGGCTGTCGGGGGATCATGCAAAGCTGCTGCTGGATGCGGGGGCGGATTGCGTGACGCTGGGCGATCATGCGTTCGATCAGAAGGAGATGATGGGTTTCATCGAGGGCGAGGCGCGGATCATCCGGCCGCTGAATTTTTCCAAGGTGGCACCGGGGCGGGGGGCGCGGGTGTTTACGGCGACGCAAGGGCGGCGTGTGCTGGTAGCGCAGGTGCTGGGACAGGTGTTCATGAAGCGGCCGTTTGATGACCCGTTTTCGGCGATTGAGACCGTGTTGAAGACGAACCCCCTTGGCGGGGCGGTGCAGGCGGCGATTGTGGATGTGCATGCGGAGGCGACATCGGAAAAGATGGCGATGGGGCATTGGTGCGACGGGCAGGCGTCACTGGTGGTGGGCACGCATACGCATGTGCCGACGGGGGATGCGCAGATATTGGACAAGGGAACGGCCTACCTGACGGATGCGGGGATGTGCGGCGATTACAATTCGGTGATCGGGATGGAGAAGATGGAGCCTTTGCGGCGGTTCATCACGGGGATGCCGAAGGCGCGGTTTGAACCGGCGGAGGGGGATGCGACGCTGTCGGGTGTTTATGTGGAGACGGATGACAAGACAGGGCGCGCCAAACGTGTGCGGATGATCCGGGTGGGCGGACGCTTGGCCGAGGCGCTGCCTTGAACGACCGAGGGCTGTTCGTGGGCACGCTGATCGTGCTGGGCGTGGGCTGGGGGGCGACGCAGCCCCTGGGCAAGATCGCGACGCAAAGCGGGCATCAGCCGTTCGGGTTGATCTTCTGGCAATTGGTCATCTGTTCGATTGTGCTGGGTGCGCTGTCATTGCCGCGCGGGCGCGGACTGGTGATGCGGCGGGATGCGATGGTGTTTTATGTCTTGGTGGCGCTGCTGGGCACGATCATCCCGAATTTCACGTTTTATCTGTCGGTGCAGCGCCTGCCTGCAGGGATCATGTCGATCCTGATTTCGACCGTGCCGATGCTGGCGTTTCCGCTGGCGCTGCTGCTGGGGATCGACCGGTTTTCGCTGTTGCGCGTTGTGGGGCTGGGGCTGGGGCTGCTGGGGGTGGCGCTGATCGCATTGCCGGGCGGCAGCCTGCCGGAGCCTGGGATGGCGGCGTTCCTGCCTGTCGCGCTGATCGGGCCGCTGTTTTACGCGCTGGAGGCCACTTACGTCGCGCGTTGGGGGACGGCGGGGCTGGATGCCATTCAGGCGATGTTCGGGGCGTCGGTCGTGGGGGCGGTGATCTGCCTGCCGATTGCGCTGGCATCGGGGCAGTATTTCAATCCCTTTGCGATTGCCTGGGGGCGGCCGGAGCTGGCGCTACTGGCATCGTCGAGCGTGCATGCCGTGATCTATGCGGCCTATGTCTGGCTGGCCGCGCGGGCAGGTTCGGTTTTTGCTGCGCAATGTTCCTATCTTGTGACGGCGACGGGAGTTTTTTGGGCAATGCTGTTGCTGGATGAGCGGTTTTCGCCCTGGGTCTGGCTTGCCCTTGTGGTCATGCTGTCGGGTGTGGCATTGGTGCAGCCGCGCGCGCGGGACACGGCACCCGCCAGCGTCTGAGCCGCAACAACGAGGATCAGGACATGTTTGGCATCGCACTTTCGGCAGGCGCGCAGCCGTTCGTCGCACTTGGCATTCTGTTGGTGATGCTGGTGTTTTTCGTCCGCGAAACCTATCCGGTCGAGGTGACGGCGATTGGCGGGGCGGCAGTGATGTTCGTGCTGGGCATTCTGCCGCAGGATGCATTGGTGAAATCGCTGTCCAATGCGGCGCCCTGGACCATCGCATCGATGTTCATCATTGCAGGTGCGCTGGTGCGTACGGGCGCTTTGGGATGGGCGAGCAACATGGCACTGAAACTGGTGGCGCGTGCGCCCAAGCGCGGGCTGGCCAGTATTTCGGTGGGCACTGTCAGCATGTCGGCCTTCATGAACAACACGCCCTTGGTTGTTGTGATGATCCCGGTCTTCATGAAACTGTCGCGGGCCCTGAACATCTCGCCTTCAAAACTGATGATCCCGCTGTCGTATCTGACGATCCTGGGCGGCACGATCACGTTGATCGGCACATCGACCAATCTGGTGGTGGACGGGGTGGCACGGGAACAGGGGTTGGCGCATTTCGGGATATTCGAGATTACCCCATTGGGGATTTGCTGCGCGGTCATCGGGCTGATCTATCTTGCGCTGTTCACCGACCGGTTGCTGCCGGACCGCGACAGCATGGCGGCGATGCTGACGGACCGGTCGCGGATGAAGTTTTTCACCGAGGTGGCGGTGCCGGAAGGATCGGTGCTGATCGGGCAGAAGCCGGATGAGGTGGCGCTGTTCAAGCGGGAGTCGATCCGGGTGGTGGATGTGTTGCGGGGCGATGTCTCGCTGCGGCGGGCCATTGCAGAGGTGACGCTGGAGGCGGGCGACCGCGTGGTCCTGCGCACGCCCATGAGCGAAATTCTGGGGTTGAAAGACCGCAAAGAGATCAGGGAAGTGGATAAGCTGTCATCGGTTGCCACCAACACGGTGGAGGTGCTGATCACGCCCGGCTGCCATATGGTGGGGCGTTCGCTGGGGTCGATGCGGCTGCGGCGGCGGTACGGGGTCTATGTGCTGGCGGCGCATCGCAAGAACCAGAATATCGGGCGGCAGCTGGATGATCTGGTGGTGCAGGTGGGGGATACGCTGCTGCTGGAAGGGGCGGCGGGCGATATTCAGCGGCTGGCCAACGAGATGGAAATGGTGGACATCAGCGAGCCGTCGGACCGCGCCTATCGCCGCCGTCACGCGCCGATTGTGGTCACGGTGCTGGTGGCGGTGGTGGGGCTGTCGGCGCTGGATGTGGCACCGATCCTGTTTCTGGCGATGATGGGGGTGGCGGTGGTGCTGCTGACGCGCTGCATCGACGCGGATGAGGCGTTCAGCATGGTGGACGGGCGGCTGATGGCCCTGATTTTCGCGATGCTGGCGGTGGGTGCGGGGCTGGAGCATTCGGGGGCGGTGGAACTGATCGTGTCGGCCTTGGCGCCCTATATGGCGGAACTGCCCCCCTTTGCACTGATCTTCGTGGTGTATGGCCTTGCGTCTTTTCTGACGGAGATCGTGTCGAACAACGCTGTTGCGGTGATCCTGACGCCGATCGTGATTTCGCTGGCGGGCCAGTTGGGGATTGATCCGCGGCCCTTTGTGGTGGCGGTGATGTTCGGGGCGTCGGCCAGTTTTGCAACGCCCATCGGGTATCAGACCAACACGCTAGTCTACGGGCCGGGGGGATACCGGTTCACGGATTTCCTGCGGATCGGGGTGCCCTTGAACCTGATCCTGCTGGTGGCGATGAGCTTTCTGATCCCGGTGTTTTTCCCGTTCTGAGGCGCGCGGGGTTGCAGCCTGCCCCGGCGGCGGTGTAAAGCCCGGCGCAGAACAATTCCAAGGATACAGGGTCATGGCAGGCCATTCGAAATGGGCGAATATCCAGCACCGCAAGGGCAAGCAGGATAAGCTGCGCTCAAAGATGTTTTCCAAGCTGGCAAAGGAAATCACGGTCGCGGCCAAGATGGGCATGCCGGATGTGGACATGAACCCGCGCCTGCGCCTGGCGGTGAAGGCGGCGAAGGCGGTGTCGATGCCGAAGGATGTGATCGACCGGGCGATCAAGAAATCCCAGATGGGTGACGGGGCGGATTACACGGAAATCCGCTATGAAGGCTATGGCGTGAACGGGATTGCGATCATCGTCGAGGCGATGACGGATAACCTGAACCGGACGGCGAGCAATGTGCGGTCGTACTTCAGCAAGGCGGGCGGCAATCTGGGGACCACCGGGTCGGTGAGCCATTCCTTCGACCGGGTGGGCGAGATTTCCTATCCGGTGGACGCAGGGTCGGCGGATGATGTGATGATGGCGGCACTGGACGCGGGCGCGGATGACGTGGAATCGGACGAGGATGGCCACTGGATCTACTGCAAGGTGGAGAACCTGGCGGAGGTTTCCGATGCACTGGAAAAGGCGCTGGGGGAATCGACGGAAAGCAAGCTGATCTGGAAGGCGCAGACCCTGACGGAGGTTGATCTGGACACGGCGCAAAAGCTGCTGCGGCTGATTGATCTGCTGGAAGAGGATGATGACGTGCAGACGGTGACGCATAATTTCGACATCCCGGAGGATGTGGCGGCACTGCTGGAGTGACAGGGGTAGATGGGCAGATTGCCCATCCTACATGTCGGCTTCGGTCCACCCGAGGGCCGCGAGATCTTCGGTGCGGAAGCGGACATCGTCTTTCATGAAGAATTCATCGAGCTGGGGCGGCGTGACGCTGGTGCCTGACAGCATGGCATGGGCCTGCCCGCGGTGGTGCTGGCTGTGCAGAAAGAGGTGCATCAGCGTGTCGGCCATG
>JAAFHS010000236.1 GCA_013298485.1 Rhodobacterales bacterium | reverse complement strand
GTGGATACCGGCAAAACGCTGGAGGTGGTGCGCAAGATGTACCCGCGCGCACATTTCGCGACCGTCTATGCCAAGCCGTCTGGCAAGCCGATGGTGGACAGCTATATTACCGAGGTCAGCCAGGATACCTGGATCTTCTTCCCCTGGGACATGGCGCTGCAATATGTGCAGCCATTCCGGGGTGCGGATTGATCCCTGTCGCGATGACACACCCCTTTCGCACGACCTCTCAAAAGGTCTGGCATTGGCTTTTTGAGGCCAGTCTGGCCATCAAGGGCTTGCTGACCGGCACCGAATTTGCCGCGGGGCTTGGCCTTCTGCTGGTGCCGAACGCCATGGTCGCGCGGCTGGTCTATTGGCTGACACATTACGAGATCGCCGAAGACCCGACCGACACGATGGCCGCCTGGACCCTGCGCGCGATTGAACAGTTCCCGATCGGTACGCAGCATTTTTATGCGCTCTACCTGATGGCACATGGCGGGCTGAAGCTTGGGATTGTGATCCTGCTGTGGCGGCGGGTCATGTGGGCCTATCCGGCGGGCATGGCCGTGCTGGCAGGGTTCGTGGTGTATCAGGTCTATGAATTCGTGCATTCAGGATCACCGTTCCTTCTGCTGCTGGCGCTGTTTGATCTGTTGATGATCGTATTGATCTGGCAGGAGTTTCGCGCGCTAAAGGCCGGTCCCAACACACAATCCGGCACATGAATTGACCAGGAATCCGGCATGATATCTCCATTGAACCCCGCCATGCGTGCCACCGACCCGCCCCCGGTGATGGAGGCGCGCCGCTGGGCGGCAGAGGCGACCTTTCCCGCCAACCGCCCGCTGATCAATGTGAGCCAGGCCGCACCGGTTGACCCGCCCCCCCTGCCCCTGCGGCAGGCGCTGGCCGAGGCCGCGTTGAATGATCCCGCGGCGCATCTCTACGGCCCGGTTCTGGGCCTGCCTGCCCTGCGGGACGAGATCGCCGCACAATGGTCGGCGGCCTATGGCGGCGCCATCACACCCGGTCAGGTCGCGATCACCCAAGGCTGCAATCAGGCCTTCACTGCCGTGATGGCCACCCTTGCGGGGGCGGGCGACGCAGTGATCCTGCCGACGCCATGGTACTTCAATCACAAGATGTGGCTGGACATGACGGGGGTGCACACGGTGCCCTTGCCCTGTGGCGAAGGCCTGATCCCCGATGCCGCTGCCGCAGCGGCCCTCATCACCGACCGCACGCGGGCGATTGTGCTGGTCAGCCCGAACAATCCGGGCGGCGTGGAATACCCTGCCGCAACACTCGCCGCGTTCCGCGATCTGGCCCGGGCACGGGGCATCGCATTGATCGTGGATGAGACCTACCGCGATTTTGACAGCCGGACGGGGGCGCCGCATGATCTGTTCCATGATCCTGACTGGGATGATGTGCTGATCCAGCTTTATTCATTCTCCAAGGCCTACCGGCTGACCGGGCACCGGGTGGGCGCTGTGGTCGCCAGCACCGCACGGCTGGCCGAGGTCGAGAAATTCCTGGACACCGTCGCCATCTGCCCCAGCCAATTGGGCCAGATCGGCGCGCTGTGGGGCATGCGGAATCTGGGCGACTGGGTTGCGGGAGAACGCCTTGAAATCCTGCGCCGCCGCGATGCCATGACATCGGGCTTTCACGCGCTCGATGGCTGGCGGCTGCTGGGGTGTGGGGCGTACTTCGCCTATGCGGCCCATCCGTTCGATCTGCCGTCCGATCAGCTGGCCAAGCGGCTGGTAACCGAGGCGGGGGTTCTGATGCTGCCCGGCACGATGTTTCAGCCGCAAGGTGCGGGACAATCCGAACTGCGGATCGCCTTCGCCAACATCGACGCGGACGGGATTGCCGCACTCTTCGCACGGCTGGCCGCATATCAGCCCTGAACCCTGCTTGCCTGCACGCGCGGCGCACCCTAAAGATGCGGGCCAGAATATCTGCCGAAAGGGGCACCCATGGCCAAGGCACCGGAAACTGAAACACCGCGCAAAAAGGGCAATGCCGCCCAGATCGCGGTTTACGGCCTGCTGGCCCTGCTGGTGCTGGGCCTCGGCGGGTTTGGCATTCAGGATTTCGGCGGCCGCATCGCGCATATCGGGTCGGTCGGTGACCGCGATATCCGGACCGATGATTATGCCCGCGCGTTGAAGCGGCAGATCGACCAGGTGTCCGAACAGTTCGGACAACCCGCAAACATGGCGATGCTGACAGCCTTCGGCTTGGATCAGCAGGTGCTGCAGGGCCTGATCAACCGCGTGGCCATTGACAACGAGGCGGCGCGGATCGGCCTGTCCGTCGGGGATGAGGCCGTGGCGCAGGAAGTGCAATCCATGGGCAGTTTTCAGGGCCTGGACGGCAAGTTTGACAATGCGGCCTACCGCGAGGTTCTGGCCCGCGATGGCCGCACAGTGGTGCAGTTCGAAGACGGCCTGCGCGAAGATCTCGCGCGGTCGCTGCTGCAGGGCGCGATCACGGGCGGATTTGCGGCCCCAGAACCGATGACCGAAACGCTGTATCAATGGGTGGGTGAGCGGCGCGGCTTTTCACTGCTGCAACTGACCGAAGCCGATCTGACAACCCCGCTGCCCGCGCCGACCGAGGCGGAATTGCGGGCGTTCCACGAGGCCAATATCGCGCAGTTCACCAAGCCCGAGGCGAAACGCATCACCTATGTCGCCCTGCTGCCCGAGATGATTTCGGCGGATATCGCGGTGGATGAGGCCGCGTTGCGGGAGGAATATGACAAGCGCATTGCCGAATTCGTACAACCCGAACGGCGGCTGGTCGAACGGCTGGTCTTCCCCGATGATGCGGCGGCGGCGGCGGCAAAGGCGCGCATCGACGCGGGCGGCAGTTTCGAGGATGAGGTGACCACGCGCGGGGTGCGGCTGGAAGATATCGACCTTGGCGATGTGGGCCGGGACGAACTGGGCGCGGCAGGCGATGCCGTCTTTGCCCTGACCGAACCATCAGTCGTCGGCCCCTTCGCCAGTGATTTCGGCCCGGCACTGTTCCGCATGAACGGTGTGCTGGGTGCGCAGGAAATCAGCTTTGACGAGGCGCGCGAACAACTGGCGGGCGAGGCGCAGCTTGATGCCGCACGGCGCGACATCGCGGGCCGGATCGAGGCGGTTGATGATGCGCTTGCGGGCGGGGCGACCCTGGCGGAGTTGCAGACCGGACAGGGCATGCAACTTGGCACCTTTGACTATGTCACCGGCGCGCAGAATGATGAGCCGATTGCCGGCTACGAAGATTTCCGCACCGTGGCCGATGCGGTCACCGAAGACAGCTATCCGGAGGTGATCCGGCTGGCCGATGGCGGGATTGCGGCCCTGCAACTGGACGCAGTCGTGCCCCCTGCCCCGATCCCCTTTGAGGACGCCCGCACGGATGTAGAGGCGGCCTGGCGCGCGGATGCGCTGCAAAAGGCGCTGTCCGCGCGCGCGATCGAGGTGAAATCCGCGATTGAAGGCGGGGCCGCGATCGGCACCTTCGGCATCGTGAATGTGACGCCCGAAATTGCACGCGAAGGATTCATCGAAGGCACGCCACCATCCGTGGTCGCCGCCGCCTTTGCGCTGGACGAAGGCGGTTTGCGCGTGATCGAGGAGGCAGGCTTTGTGGGCATCCTGCAACTGGACCGGATCATCCCCGCCGCGACCGAAGGCGAGGATGCGACGGCGATCCGTGCGGCCCTTGCGGCACAGATCGAACAGGCCATCGCGCAGGATGCCTTTACCGCCTACACCAATGCCCTGTCATCCGTGCCGGGAACGGTGCAGATCGACCAGCAGGCGGTGGCGGCCGTGCAGGCCAATTTCAACTGATGGTGCTGACCACGACATACGACGCCTTTGCGGCAGGCTGGGCCGCAGGGCAGAACCAGCTGGTCTATGCCCGGCTGGCCGCCGATCTGGATACGCCCGTGTCGCTAATGTTGAAACTCGGCGAGGCGCGCACCGATACATTCATGCTCGAATCCGTGACGGGCGGCGAGGTGCGCGGGCGCTATTCCATCGTGGGGATGAAGCCTGACCTGATCTGGCGCTGCCGGGGTGAGGTATCGGAAATCAACCGCGCAGCCCGGTTTGATGCCGGGGCGTTTGCGGCGCTGGAGGGGCATCCGCTGGCCACGCTCAGGGCGCTGATTGCGGAAAGTGCGGTGGCGATGCCGGACGATCTGCCGGCGGCGGCGGTGGGCCTTTACGGGTATCTTGGCTATGACATGATCCGGCTGGTGGAACATCTGCCGGATGTGAACCCCGATCCGCTGGGCCTGCCCGATGCGGTGCTGATGCGCCCGTCCGTCGTGGCGGTGCTCGACGGCGTGAAAGGCGAGGTGATCATCGTGGCCCCGGCGTGGGTGGCATCGGGCCTGTCCGCGCGGGCGGCCTATGCGCAGGCGGCGGAACGCGTGATGGACGCGCTGCGCGATCTGGACCGCGCGGCCGCCCTGCCCCGCGATCTGGGTGAGGCGGCACCTGTGGGGGCGGCGGTATCGAATTTCACCCATGACGGCTATAAGGCGGCGGTGGCGCGGGCCAAGGACTACATCCGCGCGGGCGATATCTTTCAGGTGGTACCAAGCCAGCGCTGGACGCAGCGGTTTGAACTGCCGCCTTTCGCGTTTTATCGCTCGCTCCGCCGGACGAACCCGTCGCCCTTCATGTTCTTCTTCAATTTCGGCGGCTTTCAGGTAGTGGGGGCATCCCCTGAAATTCTCGTGCGGCTGCGCGATGGCGAGGTGACGGTGCGCCCGATTGCGGGCACACGGGTGCGGGGCGCGACACCGGAGGAAGACCGCGCGCTGGAGGCGGACCTGCTGGGTGACCAGAAAGAACTGGCCGAACACCTGATGCTGCTGGACCTTGGGCGCAATGATGTGGGGCGCGTGGCGAAGGTTGGCACGGTCAGGCCGACGGAAAAGT
>JAAFHS010000235.1 GCA_013298485.1 Rhodobacterales bacterium | reverse complement strand
GGTAGCTGAGCGCGAAGATCATGAGGCCGAGGCCGAAGATGCTGGCCCACAGCCAGAACCACAACTCGCCGCGTGTGGGGCCATAGCGGAAGGGGTTGGGGGGGGTCATGGGGCGAGGGCCTTTTTGACATCAGCGATGAGGGCGGGTGTGGCGGGTTGAATACGAACCGCCGCGCAAGGCGGTTGCACAATCATCGGTAAGTCAGGACGAATGTCTTGCAATGCGGTATTGGGCCATCGGTGAGGATTACCGATCGAATATGTTGCGAAGATCATCGGCTCATGCATGACCTGACCTTTAAAATCCCCAAGCGTTGGAGCCGCTGGCCATAGAGCAACGAGTGAACCTTGCATTTCCCCCTTAAGCGGTTCAATCACTGCAATCGTCAAAAGAGCAGATTCCGAACCGTTGATCGGGGTGAATTCCGTGGCTTGTCCGACAAAGACAAGATCAGCTTCCACGGTGTCGGTCGCTTGGAAAGATCGGTGCATCATGCAGGCCAAGGACGGGTTTGTGTCAAGAAGCAGTGCGGTCGCTGCTATGCAAAGGATCCGCGCCATCATCCCTGCAAATCCGCCCACATCTGCTGGTCGCGTTCCGCCGTCCAGATGCGGGGCGTGTCGATGCCGCGGGCCTCATCGTAGGCGCGGGCGACGTTGAAGGGGAGGCAGTGTTCGTAAATGGCGTAGTCGCCGAATTTGGCATCGCAGGCGGCGCGGCAAGCGTCCCAAGCCTCTTTCAGGCTGCCGCCACGGGCGGCCACGCGGGCGACGGGGCGGTAGGTGCTGTCGACGAAATCTGCGGTCGCGGCGAGGGCTTTTGCGACCATGTCGCGGCCGACAAGGGCATTACCGCGACCGGGGGCGATGGCGACGGGGTCATAGTCGGCAATCCGGCCAAGAGTGGTGCCCCAGTCGGCAAAATGCCCATCGCCGCAATAGCAGGCGGAGTGGTATTCGACGATGTCGCCTGTGAACATCACATCCGCATCGGGCACCCAGACCACGGCATCGCCTGCGGTATGCGCGCGGCCCAGATGCATGATATCCACCCGGCGTTTGCCCAGATAGACGGTCATCGTATCGCTGAAGGTGGTGGTCGGCCACGTCAGGCCGGGAATGGACTCATACCCTTGGAACAGGCGGGGAAAGCGGCCGAATTCGGAGGCCCAATCCTCCATCCCGCGTTCAACCACCATGGCGCGGGCGGCGTCCGACATGATGATCTCACGCGCGCCAAAGGCGGATGCGCCAAGGACGCGCACGGCGTGGTAATGGGTCAGCACGAGGTGGCTGATGGGTTTGTCGGTGACGGTGCGGATGCAGTCGATGACCTTCCCGGCGAGGCGGGGGGTCGCCTGCGCCTCGATCACCATCACGCTGTCATCGCCGACAATCACGCCGGAATTGGGGTCCCCTTCGGCGGTGAAGGCATAAAGGCCGGGGCCGATTTCGGTGAAGCTGGTGTTTTTTTCACTCAGGTCGCCCTGAGATGCGAATGCCTTGGCCATTATCCCCTCAATTCCGCTGGACGGGTGGCGAAACCCGTGATTCCGTGGCGCGCATGACAAAACGCATGACACCCTATTTCGTTGTAGCCGCCATCATCGTGCTGACGGCGGCCTATCTTTTGTGGATCGGGCGCGAGCCGATCTGCAAATGCGGCTATATCAAGCTGTGGCATGGGCAGGTGGTGAGTTCGGAGAACTCGCAGCATATCTCGGACTGGTACACGCCGTCGCATATCATCCACGGGTTTCTGTTCTTTGGCGCATTGTGGCTGGTGGCGCGGAAGCTGGCGCTTGGCTGGCGGCTGGCGATTGCAACGCTGGTCGAGTGTGCGTGGGAGATCGTAGAGAATTCCGACATGATCATCGAGCGGTATCGCGCGGTGACCATTTCGCTGGATTACTATGGCGACAGCGTTCTGAACACGGTCTGCGACGTGCTGGCGATGGTGATCGGGTTCTTTCTCGCCAGCCGACTGCCGGTCTGGGCAACTGTGGCGATCGCCCTGGTGTTCGAGGCGGGGACGATCTGGCTGATCCGGGATGGGCTGGCGCTCAACGTGCTGATGCTGCTTTATCCGCTGGACGGCGTGGCGGCGTGGCAAGCGGGGCGGTAGGGTGTTGCAAAGAGCCTCGCTGCGCGGAGAGGCCCCCCCACCCCAGCCCTCCCCCACAAAGGGGGGAGGGAGGCTCGGGTTCTGATGGGGCGGGTGCGTCATTGCGGCCAGTCTTTCAGGGCAGGTGTCACGCGGCCTGTGCAATCCCCGAAACCGATGCGGTAGCCCGCCCCGGTTGCGTGGCCGCGCAGGGTGATGGTATCGCCGTCCTGCAGGAATGTGCGGGTTCCACCGGTGATTTCCAGCGGTTCCTTTCCGCCCCATGACAGTTCCAGAAGGCTGCCGCGATTGGCGCGTTCGGGGCCGGAGATGGTGCCGGAACCCAACAGATCACCGACCGCCATGGGGCAACCCGAACTTGCGTGATGGGTGAGTTGCTGGGGGGCGGAATAGTACATCTCGGCATAATTGGTGCGGCTGATGGTGGACTCTGCGCCGCTTTCCGGGGTCAGCGCGACCGAGACGGCGATATCATAGAGCATCGGCCCCGGTTCGCGCAGATAGGGCAGCAGCGGCACCTCGCGGGGCGGCGTGGGGGTGCGGAAAGGCTCCAGTGCCGCGCGCATCACGATCCAGGGGGAAATGGTGGTGGCAGTGGCCTTGGCCTGAAACGGGCCGAGGGGCTGGTATTCCCAGGCCTGAATGTCGCGCGCGGACCAGTCGTTCAAAAGGACATAGCCGAAGATCATCGCATCGGCCTGCGCGACGGTGATGGGGCCGTCGGAGCCTGTGCCCACTACGGCGCCGAGTTCGAGTTCAAAGTCGAACCGGGCGGAGGGGGCGAAGATGGGCGCATCACTGCCCTGCGGTTTCAACTGGCCCCAAGGGCGGCGCACATCGGTACCGCTGACCACGACAGATGAGGCCCGCCCGTTATAGCCGATGGGGATATGCAGCCAGTTTGGCGGCAGGGCATTGGCGGGGTCGCGGAACATGGAGCCGACGTTGAAGGCATGGTGTCGGCCTGCGTAGAAATCGGTGTATTCGGACACAAGGAAGGGCATGTGCAGCGTGGCGGATGCCATCGGCACAAGGTGGTCTTCGACAACGAATTGCTTGGTGGACCCTTCGGCCAGCATCGCCGTTATCTGCGCGCGCAGATCGGCCCATGCGGCGGGGCCAAGTTCCATGCAGTCGTTCCAGAAGGGCACGTCGAACACCGGGTGATCGGCGAGGGTCAGGATGCCTTCTGCCTCCAATGCGGCGACATCCAGGATCATGTCGCCAATGGCGATGCCGCAGCGGGGGGGCAGGTCATCGGAAAAGACGCCACAAGGCAGGTTGTTCAACGGGAAATCCGTGTCGGGTGTATTGGCCGAGGGTAGCCAGGAACGGCGCAGGGTCATAGGGCGATTTCCAATCCATCATGGCCGAGGGTGACGGGGCCATCCCAGACAGATGCGGCGCGGCCCAGCCAGTCGGCGGGACCAAAGCGCGGATCATCCACGGGCACAAGGTGGTTCAAGACCAGATGCCCCACGCCCGCCTCGCGCGCGATTTTCGCCGCGTCATCGACGACCGTGTGGCTGGCATGCAGATGGGCGCGCAGTTTTTCACCGCCACCGGTTTTCTGCAGGATGACCTCGATCCCTTCTGGCAGCATCGCCTCGTGCACCAGAATGTCGGACCCCTTGGCAAAGGTGGCCAGGGGCGGGAAATAGGTGGTATCGCCGGAAAAGGTGATGCTGCGGCTGCCATCGAAACGGTAGGCGAGCGCGCAGTCCACGGGGGGGTGTTTCACGCGCAGGGCGTGCACTTGCAGCCCGTTAAAGATGATTGGGCCTGCGTCCACTTCGGTGATCTGCACCAGCGTCTCCAGCGGCACGCGCCCGTCATCGACAACGCGCAGGTGATTGTCATAGGCCATCGACGCCATGAACCCGTCCCAGTAGGCGCGTGTCCCAGTGGGGCCGTAAATATGAACGGATGTTTGTAAACCGGTCACCCAGGCCGTGTGCACCAATGGCCCCAGTTCCAGCAGATGATCGGAATGCAGATGCGTGATGAAGATCGCGTCGAGTTCACGCAAACTGACCCCCGCCTCGACCAACCCGCGCGTCACGCCAAGGCCGCAATCGACAACGATGCGCCGCCCGTCCAACTCCAGCAGGCTGGACGTCGGCATCGCGCCCCGTGCCCGCACGGAAGGCCCGCCCTTGACGCCCAGCAGCACAAGGCGGTTCATTTCACCCCCGGCGTGCCGTCGAATTTCTTGGCCAATGACTCCCAGCAGTCGATGTAATCGTCCTGCAGCGGGGCCTCGCGCGCGGCGAATGCTGTCAGGTGCTGCGGGAAGCGGGTTTCGAACATGAAGGACATGGTGTTGTCCAGCTTTTCGGGTTTCAGCACGGCGTTGGATGCCCCTTCAAACGCCTGTTTGTCGGGGCCATGGGGCAGCATGCAGTTGTGCAAGGACATGCCGCCGGGAACAAAGCCCTTGGGTTTCGCGTCATAGATGCCATGGATGTTGCCCATCAGTTCGGACATGATGTTCTTGTGATACCAGGGCGGGCGGAAGGTGTTTTCCGCGACACCCCAGCGGTCACGGAACAGGACGAAGTCGATATTCGCCGTCCCCTCCACCCCCGAAGGCGCGGTCAGCACGGTAAAGATCGACGGATCGGGGTGGTCGAACAGCACCGCGCCGACCGGGCAATAGGTGCGCAGGTCATATTTCAGGGGTGCATAGTTGCCGTGCCAGGCGACGACGTCGAGGGGGCTATGCCCGATGCGGGTTTCATGGAACTGGCCGCACCATTTGATGGTGACGGTCGAGGCTGCTTCGCGGTCCTCAAACGCGGCCACCGGCGTCTTGAAATCGCGGCGGTTG
>JAAFHS010000234.1 GCA_013298485.1 Rhodobacterales bacterium | reverse complement strand
GGATTCCACCAGCACACCGCCGGTCGGAAAATCGGGGCCGGGGATCAGGTCGACCAGCGCATCATCGGAAAGGTCAGGGTCGCGGATCATCGCCATGCAGCCGTCAATCAGCTCATCCAGGTTATGGGGCGGGATGTTCGTGGCCATGCC
Source organism: Rhodobacterales bacterium (assembly GCA_013298485.1). Lineage (GTDB taxonomy): Bacteria > Pseudomonadota > Alphaproteobacteria > Rhodobacterales > Rhodobacteraceae > JAAFHS01. The sequence continues at coordinate 4,864 of JAAFHS010000234.1, read as the reverse complement.
GACCGCAATGCCGGATGATCCGTTGGCCAGCAGGTTCGGATAGGCCGCGGGCATCACCACGGGTTCTTCCAGCGTGCCGTCATAGTTGGGGCGGAAATCGACCGCGTTTTCCGCCAGCCCCTCCATCAGGGTTTCGGCAATCGCGGTCAGGCGCGCCTCGGTATACCGGCTGGCGGCCGGGTTATCGCCGTCGATGTTGCCGAAATTGCCCTGCCCGTCGACCAGCGGGTAGCGCATGTTGAAATCCTGCGCGAGGCGCGCCATCGCGTCATAAATCGCCATATCACCATGCGGGTGATAGTTGCCCATCACATCGCCGCTGATCTTGGCAGATTTGCGGAACCCCCCCGTCGCCGTCAGCCGAAGTTCCCGCATCGCATAGAGAATCCTGCGATGCACCGGTTTCAACCCATCCCGCGCATCGGGCAGCGCGCGGTGCATGATGGTGGACAAAGCATAGGTCAGATACCGCTCGCCAATCGCGCGGGCGAGCGGTTCTGATGCGACAACGGGCTCTATCTTGGGGGCGTCGGGTGTTTTGGCCATGGATGTGGTGTAAATCGCAGCAGCCCCCGGGTCCAGCCAGATTTGGCCCAGGCAGTCGCGCAAAATTGAAATGCCGTGTTTTTTCCCCTGCGATTCCCCCGGAATCGTGTTACACGCCCATGTATTCGACGGGGTTCGGGGGTTGCCATGTTCAAGCTGACCGCATTGCTGTGCGCAGTGATGTTTGCTGTATTTCTGATTGCCGGTGAAGATCGCGGGCAGTTGCGCCCCGGTCTGGCCAATGCCGGTGCCGTGGTCGCAGATGCCCCCGCCCCCGTGGAAGAGCCCGTCATCGCAGCACCCGCCCCCGTGGTGGTGGCCAGCGCACCGTCGGCCGATGTGGCCCCGGTGGAGACGCCCGTGACCGTCGAACAGGTGACCACACCCGAAACCGAAACCGCGATTGAAGAGACCGTGTTTTCGCTGGCCAATTATGGTGACGACGCAGCGGCCGACCAGACGGCCGCGCCGTCATCCGAAAATGTCGGCGCGGTGGCCGGGAACATCGGCTATGTCGATGCGGAAGAGGTGAACGTGCGCGAAGGGCCGGGGACGGATAACCCCGTGCTGACCCGCCTGAGCCGGGGCGAGGCGGTGACGATTGTCGCCACCGACGCCAGCGGATGGGCGCGTATCCGCATCGAAGGCGACGGGATCGAAGGCTATATGTCGATGGATTACCTGTCGAGCGCGCCCTGACGTTACAGCATATGCGAAGGTGTCATTTGCCTTAGTGCCGCAAAGCCCGTAACCATGGGAAAAAAGCGGGCAGGCAAAGACGATGCAGGGCAAATCCATTTTGATTACAGGGTGTTCATCGGGCATCGGCCTTGATGCGGCGCACACGCTGAAGGCACGGGGCTGGCGGGTGTTTGCAACCTGCAGGCAGCAGGGCGATTGCGACCGCCTGCAGACCGAAGGGCTGGAAAGTTTCCGGCTGGACTACGCAGACGAGGGCAGCATCGCCACAGCGGTGGACACGGCACTGGAGCGGACGGGCGGCACGCTGGATGCGGTATTCAACAACGGGGCCTATGCCTGCCCCGGTGCGGTGGAAGACCTGCCGCGCGGGGCGTTGCGCGAGATTTTCGAGGTGAACCTGTTCGGCTATCACGACCTCGCGCGCCGGGTGATCCCGGTGATGCGTAAACAGGGGCACGGGCGGATCATCAACTGCTCGTCCGTGCTGGGGCTGGTGGGGATGACCTGGCGCGGGGCCTATGTGGCGACGAAATTCGCGATGGAGGGGCTGTCGGACGTGATGCGGATCGAGATGAAGGGCACGGGCGTCGACGTGATCCTGATCGAGCCGGGGCCGATCAGCACACGCATCCGCGAAAACGCGATCCCGCATTTCGAAAAGTGGATCGACTGGGAAAACTCGGCGCGGCGCGACCAGTATGCAGCCCTGCGCGGGCGTCTGTACGAGAAATCGGCACCGGACCGGTTTGAATTGCCGGCATCTGCGGTGACGGCGAAACTAATCCATGCGCTGGAAAGCCGCCGCCCGGCGCCGCGCTATTTCGTGACGACGCCGACCTACCTGATGAACATCGCACGGCGGGTGTTGCCGACGCGGATGCTGGACTGGATGATCGCGAAAGGGTGAGGGGGGGCTCATCAAGCCTTGCGGCTTTCTTCGCCCTTGGACGGATCACCGCGAAGAGCGCGCGAAAGCGCGATGAGCGGCCCCTACCCCACCGTCACCGTCGCGGGCGCAAGCCCGTCAATCGTGACCTCGCAGGTCTGCCCCGGCGCAATCGGCCCCACGCCTGCGGGGGTGCCCGTCATGATCAGATCGCCCGCCTGCAGGATCACCAGGCGCGACAGATGCGCGATGATGGCCGCGACGGGCCAGATCATGTCGGACAGCTGCGCCTGCTGCCGCACAACACCGTCGACCGTGCAGCGGATCGCCCCTTCGGGCTGCGCGCCGATGCCGTAGGCCTGCACGGCCCCGATCACGGCAGACCGGTCGAACGCCTTGGACATATCCCAGGGCCTGCGCGCGGATTTCGCCGCCGCCTGCAGATCGCGGCGGGTCAGGTCATTGCCTGCGGCATAGCCCCAGACAAGCGACAGCGCCGCATCTTCGGGCAGGAACGCCCCGCCCGATCCGAGCGCGACCACCAGTTCGGCCTCGTGGTGCAGATCGGCGGTGGCGGGCGGATAGGGGATGGTGGCCCCGCTGTCCACCACCCCATCGGCGGGTTTGGTGAAAAAGAACGGGGGTTCTACATGCGGATCATGCCCCATCTCGCGCGCGTGTTCGGCATAGTTGCGGCCCACGCAGAAGATGCGGCGCACGGGAAAACGCAGGGCGCTGCCCGAAACGGCCACGGATGGTGTCGCGGGGGCGGGAAACACATATGTCATGGGCTGGCCCCCTTTTCGGGATCATTCACCGATGGTGAAGCACTGGATCGCGCGGGCCTGCAGGCGGCGGCAGGCCAGATCTGCCTGATCCTGCGTCAGCCCCATGAAATTCGCATCATACCCGCCACCGCGTTCGGACACTTTGCGCAGTGACTCGTTCAGTGTGGCACTTTCGGCCAGCTGCGTGCGCAGCAACGCGCGCTCCGCCTCGGATCTTGTGTTGAAGCGGCCGACGTTCACGCCCCAGGCACGACCACCCGAGGTGGACATGACCAGCACCACATCTTCGGGTTCCGCAGGGGCGGCGTCTTCAGCGGATGCCAGCACGGTGTCCGCAGGGGCCGGGCTGTCATAGATCGGCGCGCGGCGCACCGGGCGGGGGCTGGCGGCGGCAACAGGTGCTGTATCGGCAATCACGACATCGGTGACGGGGATATCGGCCAGCGCCAGGGCCTGCGCCTCAAGACTGTCTGCGGGCGGGGCGGAATCGAGCACGATTTCGGTGGGGGCTGCTGTCTCGGGGGCAACTTCGGCCAGGGCAACCGGGGCCGCATCGGTATTCGCGGGCGCGGGCAGCTCTTCCCCCAACGCCTCGGCCAAGGCACCGGCGATGCCATCCTGCAGGGCGGCTGCAGCCGCGTCATCGACGGGTTCCGGCGGCACGTCTGCGGCATCGGCCACGGCAAAGGGCACAGGCTCCGCCCCGGGGCGCGCACGCGGCAGGGGCGATGAGGTCAGCGTGGTGACCAGACGGATGGTCTTGCCCGCCGACGATGTCGCGTCCGAGGCATCGGCCACAGCGGCGGCGATGGCCGCGTCGTCATCGGGCGCGGCAGGGGCCGGATCAATAATGCCGGGGGCCTGCGCGATGCTGACGGCCGCATTGCGCGGCGCGCGGTCGAACCCGAGGTCGAGGAGTTCGGCCACCTTGGCATTCCGGTTGGCGGTCGATGTGCCGCCGAACACGGTCGCGATGATGCGCACGCCACCGCGTTCCGCCGATGCCGTCAGATTGAAGCCCGCGGCATTGGTGAAACCGGTCTTGATGCCATCGGCGCCTTCATAGGCGTCAAGGAACCGGCGGTTGGTATTGTTCACCTGCGCCAGACCCGCATCGGTGCTGCGGCGCGAGAAGATGTTGTAATACTGGGGGAAATCATAAAACAGATGCCGTCCCAGCACCGACATGTCATGTGCTGTGGACAGATGCCCGTCGCGTGTCAGCCCGTTGGCGTTGCGGAAGGTGGTGTTGGTCATGCCAAGGGCCTGGGCGGTTTCGGTCATGCGGCGGGCAAAGGCCGCCTCGGACCCGCCGATATGATCGCCGATGGCGGTGGCTGCATCATTGGCCGATTTCACGGCCGCGGCACGGATCAGATAGCGCAGGGCGATTTTCTGCCCTTCACGCAGACCAAGGCGCGAGGGCGGCTCATCCGCCGCATTGGCACTGACGGTGATCATCGTATCGGGCGAGATGCGGCCAGCCTCGATTTCCTGAAACGCAATATACAGCGTCATCATCTTGGTCAGGGATGCCGGATGCAGGCGCGTATCAGCGTTGCGGGAGTACAGCTCCTCGCCCGTGCGGGCGTCCATGACATAGGCTGCAAAGGGTGCGGCCCCGACAGGTTCGGGCCTCGAACAGGCCGCAACCACGACCATCACCATGAGGAATGCAAGATTGCGGGCATGATGCCCTAATTGCGCGACCACGACACTTGCCCCTTGACCTACTGCCTCATGCGCCCCTGTTTGCCGGGACGTCATCTTTGGCATGAACGCTAGCACAGCCCCCCGAGTCCGAAAACCCCTTTGTTTCAATAGGTTTCAGGCAACTGCTCATGTAAATCGGCGGGAAACAGCCTGATTTTACCCGATTGACGCCATATCTAGGGGGTGTTGACCAGCCCAACCACAAGATGGGGGAGTTTCCCCAGATGGT
>JAAFHS010000233.1 GCA_013298485.1 Rhodobacterales bacterium | reverse complement strand
CTGACAGCCCAATCTGCGTCATCATCGCGGCCTATGACGCCGAAGAAACAGTCGCGCGCGCCGTGGCGTCGGCCCTGGCGCAGGCCGAGGTGGCCGAGGTGATCGTGGTCGATGATGCGTCTCGCGATGCGACGGCTGCGGCGGCGCGGGCGGGCGATGACGGGACGGGGCGGTTGCAGGTGCTGCGCATGCCGCAGAACAGCGGGCCTGCCGCTGCCCGCAATCTGGCGCTGTCGGTGTCGGCGGCACCGTACCTTGCGGTGCTGGATGCGGATGACTTTCTGCTGCCCGGGCGGTTCGCCCGCCTGCTGGCGATGACGGATTGCGATCTCGCGGCAGATAACATCGTCTTCGTGACGCCTGCGCGCGCCGCATCATTGCAGCCTGCGGAAATCCCGGACTTCCCCGAAGGGATCGAGATGATTGACGTGGCGGGTTTTGCGGCGGGCAATCTGGCGCGGGCGGGGGTGCAGCGGGGTGAGTTGGGGTTTCTGAAACCCCTGATGTCGCGTGCGTTTTTGGACCGGCATGGTTTGCGCTATGACACGGGCCTTTGGCTGGGCGAGGATTATGACCTTTACATGCGGATGCTGCTGCAGGGCGCGCGTTTCGGGCTGACGCGGGGCGTGGGTTATTGTGCCGTGGTGCGGGCAGGATCGCTGAGCGGGCAGCACCGGACGGGGGATCTGAAGGCGTTGATGCAGGCATCGGCCTGCCACCTGCAGACCCCGGGCCTGACGCCCGAGATGCGGTTGTGGATCGGGCGCCATCTGCGGGCGACGCGGGCGAAGTATCTGCTCCGGGCCTGTCTGGACCGCAAGGCCGATCAGGGATTGGGCGGTGCGCTGCGGTTCGCGCTGTCGCCGCCGTCGCGGTTTCTGCCCATCCTGCGCGGTGTTCTGCGCGATAAATTGGGCAAGGCCCCGCAACCGGCGGCGATGACGTCACCGCGTTTTCTGATCACGCCCTCCTGAGAAGGGGCCACTCATGTCGCGGTATCCGGCCACACCCGCTTCCGCACGGCGGCGGGGATCATGCCCATGGCAAATTCACCCTCTGGTCCGATCGCCAGCACATCGAGGTGATGGCGGGATGAGAGGTCGGACAATTGTGCGGCGAGCGGGGCAATCGGAGCGTCGGCGGCGTGGCCCGGTGCGGGAACGGGCGGGACGGGTATCTGGCGGGTCGTTGGTGATATCTGGCCTGCAAGATCGGGGGGACGGGTTGCGCCAGCGGGGATCAGCAACAGTTCAAGCGGGGCCGGGGCGGGCGTTTCATCCTTGGTTTTGCCTTGCTGGCGGCGTTCGCGCAGGCTTTGCCACATCGGCTTCACAAGGCGGGGATGGCGCAGCAGAAGGCGGGTTGTAGTCATCGCATCGCGGTTTTTGAGGGCCGCGACCAGCCGGGCATAATGCAGCGCCCATGTCAGGGCATCACGGCGGTGGCGCATCGCGGCATCAAGGGCCGGATCGCCCGCCGGAAGTGTCGCCGAAAGTGCATGATGCGCGGCCAGAAGGGGTGTCAGCACATCGGCGGACAGGCGATGCGACAGGGACGCGGCATGGCGGCGGTAGAGATACATCGCATCCGGCACGACGCAGAACTGCGCGCCGTGGCGCAGGAGGCGGGCATAGAAATCAAAATCCTCGCCCACACGCAGCGTGGGATCATAGCGCAAGCCATGCAGGCAGGTACGCCGGATCAGGGGCTTCAGATAGCCGAAGGGCGGCAGTCCTGATCCGCCGTTGTCGGAGGCAAGGAAAGCGGCCAGCCCGATGACCTGCGGGGCGGTCAGGGCCATGGATTGCAGCAGCGTACGACCGCCCGCATCGGGGGTGTCGCCGAAAAAGACCATGTCATCGGCCAGCAGATCGCAATCCAGATACCGGGCGGCGGCCAGCAGCCGCGATAGTCGCGCGGGATGGATCAGATCATCGCTGTCGACAATGGCGAGCCAGTCGCCGCGCGCGGCATCGAGTGCCAGATTGCGCGCGCCGGCGGGGCCGAGATTGCGGGGGCATTCCATCAACCGGATACGGGTATCGCGTGCGGCGGCCGCGCGGATGATGGCGACACTGTCATCGCCCGAGGCATCGTCGACGACAATCAGCTCCCACTGCCGGTGGGTTTGGGCCATCACGGCCTTGATTGCGGGCTCCAGCCACCGTGCGCCGCGATAGTTCGACATGATGACCGAGATCAGAACACCGGGGCCATCCATCGCACCTGTAGGTTCATGCACTGTGACGGGCATGAGTGTCTTTTGCATCCTGACTGCCTTTTGTCGGTGACTTCATTTCACCATGCCTGCACAAGGTGCGTGCCTGCGCGCCTTCCTTGGCATCAATGGACCGGGTGGGGCAATGTCTGCGTTCGCGCGCGCAGAAAAGTGGCGGTCTCTTGCGAGTTTGCACGGTGGAAATGCAACTGGCGGATGATCGCCGTTCACGGCGCTGCGTGGTGCGCAAGGTTGGTCATGCGGGGCCATGCATGCGATGAAAGATCATGGAAACTGCCGAAGGATAGACACATGACGGGTTCGATCATGCGGATAGGTATCGCGGTCAGTCTGATGGTTTCGCTGCAGGCAACCGGGGTGGCAAGCGCGCAGGGCACAACGTTTTTCGACGGGTTTGACACCCTTGATCCGGACCGCTGGTTTGTGTCGGACGGATGGCGCAATGGCGATCATCAGAACTGCGAGTGGTCGGGGGATGCTGTTGCGATGAAGCCGGGTCAGGTGACGCTCGCGTTCCGCCCGACGGGGGATGCGGCGCAGCCCTATATCTGCGGGGAAATCCAGACCAATGCGGCCTTTGGTTATGGCACGTTCGAGGCGCGCTTTCGCACGGACAAGGCATCGGGGATCAATGCGGCGTTCTTTACCTATATCGGGCCGGTGCATGACAAGCCGCATGATGAAATCGACTTTGAGGTGCTGACGCGGGATACATCGGCGGTCAGCCTGAATACCTATGTCGATGGCAAACCGCGACATGGGATGACGGCGGCCCTGCCGACGCCGTCAGACACGGATTTTCACACCTATTCCTTCATCTGGGAACCTGCGCGCCTGCGCTGGTTCATCGACGGCGTGCTGGTGCATGAGGCGACGGGGGATGATCTGCCCCGCAATCCGCAGAAAATCTATTTCAGCCATTGGGGGACGGAGACGCTGTCAGACTGGATGGGGCCGTTCAGCGACCCCGGTCGGGCGTTGCAGATGGAGGTGGACTGGGTGGCCTACACGGCACCGGGCGAGGCCCGCGCTGGCGGGCAGCAATGACGCCGTTGATGTCACGGAATAGGCGCGGATGCGGGCCATGACGATGGCCCATGGTGGCCCCCCGCGCAAACGCCGGACAATCACGATCAGCCCGAGTGTTGTCGTGACATTCTGCATCATGCTGGCGCTGCTGTTCGTGTTTCAGCTGGGCAGTCTGAGCGCGCTGGCCTTTCTTGCCTTCGGCATGCTGCTGGTGGTGTTGCGCCCCGCTGCGCTGCTGGACGATATGGCACAGTATAGCTGGATGTATCTGTTGCCCGTCTGGTGCGTGATGACGGTCTTCTGGTCGGCCTATCCGGCGCTGTCGTTGCGCTATGGCGCGCAACTGGGTCTATCGATGGTCTTTGCCGTGACCATGGCGAGCAGGCTGCCGCCGACGGCCTTTGTCCGGCTGATCTGGGTGTCATTCGGGACTGCCGCGATTGCAAGCCTGGTGTTCGGGCAGGTGCGTGGCGACGGTCTGGGCTGGCTGGGCATCTATGGCAGCAAGAACGCGTTTGCGATGGTGATGGCGACCTTTCTGCTGATCAGCTTTGCCTTCGTGTTGGACCGCCGCGCAGGCCTGGGTTGGCGGCTGGCGGGCGCGGCTGGGGCGGTGTTGTCATTCGCCCTTGTTCTGCTTGCGCAATCAACAGGCGCGCTGATCGCATCCGCTTTTGCGCTGCTTTGCGGGCTGGTCATTGCGTCCCTGCGCAAGGTTTCGGCCTGGCAGCGGCTGTCCATCGCCGTGATCGGTGGACTGGCCCTGATTGTGGTGGCGCTGCTGCTGATCAGCTTGCGCGAGCAGGTCCTTGAGTTTGTGCTGAATACGACGGGCAAGGATGCGACGCTGACGGGGCGCACCGACCTGTGGGCCGTTGCGGTGGAGCAGTGGCGGGTCAACCCGGTGGTCGGGCAGGGCTATCAGGCGTTTTGGGTGCAAGGCAATCCGGTGGCCGAGCAGATGTGGGCGATGTTCGGGATCGAGACGAAGACGGGCTTTCACTTTCACAACACATGGCTGTCGAATGCGGTGGAAATCGGGGTGATCGGCGTAGTGCTGCAGGCGGCCGTCTTCGGCACGGCGCTGGTGACCTGTGTGCGGTGGGCGCTGTGGCATCCATCTGCCGAAAGCCTGTTCTTTGCGATGTTCGTGCTGCGCCAAAGCGTTTTGAGCATGGTCGAAGTCGTGGTCTTCATGCAGTTCGATCTGATGAGCCTGCTGACCGTCTGTGCGGCGGTCTACGGATTGCGCGCCCGTGCCGTGGCACGCAGCAGCCCGCGTGCGGCCGTCACCAGAACCTGGATTCTTCCCGCCGACGGGGAAGGACGGACAGAAAGCGGAACGGCATCATCACCGGCATAAGAGGGGTGCGCTGCCAGATCTTGCGGAACAGCGCCATCCCGGGACGCTGCCCCATCAGGATGGCGCGCAGGAACATGAAACTGTAGGCGCGCCGATACCTGTGGACCATCCGGGCGCAGGCCTGCCGTTGCGGCCCTGTCGCCGCAAGGTCTGCGCATTTCGACCAGAACAGCAGAAGATATCCGATGCGGTTCACCGCACTGACGGTGCCGAAATCGAAGGCGCCGAAGTAGATGTTCACGCCGCGCCCGCAATAGACGTTGACGCGCCATGACATGGCGACGCGCGCGCCTGCGGCGACAAGGTTGATCCAGAACATGTGATCTTCACCGGCACCGCGCAGATCGGCATCGAACCGCAGATGGCGCACCCGCGATTGGCGGACAACAATGGTAGAGGTCT
>JAAFHS010000232.1 GCA_013298485.1 Rhodobacterales bacterium | reverse complement strand
ATGCCCCGCAGGTGCGCCACAGTCGGGCACTGTTTGGCAGAGGCGCGGCATGACGATTGATCTGTGGCGGGCCCTGATCGGGGCCATCATCGGGATGGGGACATTTGCGATTTTTGCCCGCATCGCCGCGGGTCGCCCGACACAAGTCCAGCCTGCCGCAGCCGAAGGCATCATGACCGTCAGCCGCATCTATGTCGGTGTTTCGGTCATCGTCATGGGCGGGCTTGGTCTTGTCATGCTCGGCCCGTGGTTCGTCGGCCGCTCTGCCCTGCCCGGCCTGTTCTGCCTTTCGATGGCACTGCTGTCGCTGACGGGCCTCGCGCGGGTGTTCCGTGTCACATGGGATGCGCGCGGCATCACCACCCCTGCCGTTTTCTGCGGCATGCCATGGCCGGGTAAACGGCGCTTCATCAGCTGGGACAGCCTTGCAAGGGCCGGATGTGATATCCTGGGCAATCAGTTCGTCATGGACACGTTCGGCCAGAAGCTGCGCTGGAACTTCAGCTACCGTGGCCACCGTGCATTGATGCGCGCCGTCGCTGCCTACCGCCCCGATCTGTTCTGACGCCGCGACGCAACCGCCACCATCTGTCACGAAATTTTCGCAAAACTTCGCCCCGGGGTCGCATCACACCCTTGCGCTGCAATGCAGCGTCCCTAGAGTGCGGTGCTGAATGCTTGTGCACAGGGACGGTTGCATCATGCCCGAATTCAAGAAGATCCTGATCGCCAACCGGGGCGAGATTGCCATCCGCGTGATGCGCGCAGCCAATGAAATGGGCAAGAAGACGGTTGCGGTCTATGCCGAAGAAGACAAGCTGTCGCTGCACCGCTTCAAGGCGGATGAGGCGTACCGGATCGGCGAGGGCCTCTCACCCGTGGGGGCATATCTCTCGATCCCGGAAATCATCCGGGTGGCCAAGATGGCAGGCGCAGACGCAGTGCATCCCGGCTATGGGCTGCTGTCCGAAAACCCTGATTTTGTGGATGCCTGCGAAACAGCGGGCATCACGTTCATCGGGCCGACGGCGGACACCATGCGCGCACTTGGCGACAAGGCATCGGCGCGGCGCGTGGCAATGGCGGCGGGCGTGCCGGTAATCCCAGCGACAGACGTGCTGGGCGACGATATGGCGCTGATCAAGAAACAGGCGGCCGAGGTGGGTTATCCCCTGATGCTGAAGGCGTCCTGGGGCGGTGGCGGGCGCGGCATGCGGCCGATCAATGCCGAAGATGAACTGGCCGACAAGGTACGCGAAGGCCGACGCGAGGCGGAAGCGGCCTTTGGTAACGGCGAGGGCTATCTGGAAAAGATGATCCTGCGCGCGCGCCATGTGGAGGTGCAGATCCTTGGCGATAAGCATGGCAATATCTATCACCTCTATGAACGCGACTGCACCGTGCAGCGGCGTAACCAGAAGGTCGTCGAACGCGCCCCGGCGCCGTATCTGACCGATGCGCAACGGGCGGAGGTCTGCGATCTGGGCCGCCGCATCTGTGCGCATGTGGGCTATGAATGCGCAGGCACAGTCGAATTCCTGATGGATATGGACACGGACAAGTTCTATTTCATCGAGGTGAACCCCCGGGTGCAGGTCGAACATACGGTGACCGAGGAAGTCACGGGCATCGACATCGTGCAGGCACAGATCCTGATCGAGGAAGGCAAGACCCTGGCCGAGGCGACGGGGATCGCGCGGCAGGAAGATATCCATCTGAACGGTCATGCGGTGCAGTGCCGGGTGACGACGGAAGACCCGCAGAACAATTTCATCCCCGACTATGGCCGCCTCACAGCTTACCGCAGTGCCACGGGCAACGGCATCCGCCTGGATGGCGGCACGGCCTATGCAGGCGGCGTAATCACGCGGTACTACGACAGCCTGCTGGTCAAAGTCACGGCGCATGCGCAGACACCCGCAAAGGCGATTGCGCGGATGGACCGCGCACTGCGCGAATTCCGTATCCGGGGGGTGGCAACGAACATTGATTTCGTCATCAACCTGCTGAAACACCCGACCTTCCTGAACGATACCTATACGACCAAATTCATCGATACGACGCCTGATCTGTTCGCCTTCAAGAAACGCCGGGATCGGGGCACGAAAATCCTGACCTATATCGCGGACATCACCGTGAACGGGCACCCGGAAACCGCGGGCCGCCCGAAACCCGCGGCCGAGGTCAAGACCCCGCGCCCGCCCACCCTGATGGGCGATCCGGCGATGGGCACGCGCAATCTGTTGGAACAAAAGGGTCCGCAGGCCGTCGCCGACTGGATGCGCGCGCAGACCAAGCTGCTGATCACCGACACCACGATGCGCGACGGGCACCAAAGCCTGCTCGCGACACGGATGCGGTCGATCGACATGATCCGCGTGGCCCCCGCCTATGCCGCAAACCTGCCGCAACTGTTTTCCATTGAATGCTGGGGTGGGGCGACCTTTGATGTCGCATACCGGTTCCTGCAGGAATGCCCCTGGCAGCGCCTGCGCGATCTGCGCGCCGCGATGCCGAATGTGATGACGCAGATGCTGCTGCGCGCATCGAACGGCGTGGGATATACCAACTATCCCGATAACGTGGTGCAGGCTTTCGTGAAACAGGCTGCCATCACCGGGATCGACGTGTTCCGCGTGTTTGACAGCCTGAACTGGGTCGAAAACATGCGCGTCGCCATGGATGCGGTGATTGAAGCGGGCAAGGTCTGCGAAGGGTCGATCTGCTATACGGGCGATATCCTTGATCCTGCACGCGCGAAGTACGACCTGAATTACTACGTCTCGCGCGGCATCGAATTGCGCGATGCCGGGGCGCATATCCTAGGTCTGAAAGACATGGCCGGGTTGTTGAAACCGGCCGCCGCCCGCATTCTGATCAAGGCGCTGAAGCAAGAGGTCGGCCTGCCCATCCATTTCCATACCCATGATACATCGGGTGCCGCCGCCGCGACGATCCTTGCCGCATGCGATGCGGGCGTTGATGCCGTCGATGCGGCGATGGATGCGTTTTCAGGTGGCACCTCGCAGCCTTGCCTCGGCTCGATTGTCGAGGCTTTGCGCCACACCGACCGCGAAACGGGCCTTGATATCGCAGCGATCCGTCAGATTTCGAACTACTGGGAACAGGTCCGCAATCAATACACGGCCTTTGAATCGGGCCTGCCGGCCCCCGCATCCGAGGTTTATCTGCACGAAATGCCGGGCGGGCAGTTTACCAACCTCAAGGCACAGGCGCGCAGCCTGGGGCTGGAGGACCGCTGGCACGAGGTGGCCCAGGCCTATGCCGATGCCAACCAGATGTTCGGCGATATCGTCAAGGTCACGCCCTCCTCCAAAGTGGTCGGTGACATGGCCCTGATGATGGTGGCCCAGGGCCTGACCCGCGCGCAGGTCGAAGACCCCGCTGTGGATGTCTCTTTCCCGGAATCGGTCGTGGACATGATGAAGGGCAATCTTGGCCTGCCGCATCGCGGATGGCCTGCGGGTATCCAGAAAAAAGTGCTGAAGGGCGAGGCACCACTGACCATGCGCCCCGGCGCATCGCTGCCCCCCGTCGATCTGGAGGCAATGCGTGCCAAGCTGAACGCCGAACTTGCCACGCGTGAGGAGGATGACGAACTTGAAACCGTGGATGACGAGGATCTGAACGGCTACCTCATGTATCCCAAGGTCTTTCTGGATTACCGTGCGCGGCACAAACTTTATGGCCCGGTGCGCACACTGCCGACCAAGACCTTTTTCTACGGCATGGAACCGGGCGAGGAAATCACGGCCGAAATCGATCCCGGCAAGACGCTGGAATTGCGCCTGCAAGCCGTGGGCGACACCACGGATGATGGCGAGGTCAAAGTATTCTTTGAAATGAACGGCCAGCCGCGTGTGATCCGGGTGCCGAACCGTGCGGTCAAGGCCAAGACGGCCGCCAAGCCCAAGGCGCAGGAAGGCAATCCTGCGCACATCGGGGCACCGATGCCGGGCAGCATCGCCTCGCTGGCGGTCAAGGCGGGCCAAAAGGTGAATGCGGGTGATCTTTTGCTGACGATCGAGGCGATGAAGATGGAAACCGGCATGCACGCGGACAGGGCGGGCGTGGTGAAGGCGGTGCTGGTGGTGCCGGGCGCGCAGATCGATGCCAAGGATCTGCTGGTGGAGATGGAGCTTTGATGTTTGCGATTACCGGAACCTATGCCGCCCTGCTGACGCTTTTCTTTGTGTTTCTCTCGGCCCGCGTGATCGTCTATCGGCGCGGCAATGGCATCTCGCTGGGGGATGCGGGCGACCCGCAGCTGTTGTCGCGGATCAGGGCGCAAGGCAATTTTGCCGAATATGCCCCGCTTGGCCTGATTCTGATGGGATTGGCCGAGGGCCAGGGAAGCACCGCGCTCTGGCTGCATCTCTGCGGGCTGATGCTGCTGGCCGGGCGGTTGGCACATGGCCTGAATTTCACCTTCAGACTAGGGCAGATGGTATTGCGCGTGGGCGGAATGGTGATGACGATCCTCGCCCTGGTGCTCGGTGCCGTGCTATGCCTGCCCATCTGATGGGCGGTTGAACAGCGACGCGCATGTCGCTGGCAGGACGGACAGGTGCCGCATCGCAGGCATTCTGCGAAAAATTTACAAAGGACACGCGATGATCGGCGATCTTGGGGCGGCGGATGCAACGGCGCTGGCGGGTCTTGTCGCGAAACGGGAGGTCAGCCCGGAAGAGCTGCTTGATGCCGCGCTCGCCGCAGTCGCGGTGCGTAATCCGGCGATCAACGCCGTCGTACTGATGCAGGAAGATGTCGCGCGCGCGGCAATCAAAGCGGGCCTGCCGCGCGGGCCGTTCCGGGGCGTGCCGTTCCTTCTGAAGGATCTGGGCTGCGAGGCAGTGGATTTCCCGTCGCATAACGGATCGCGCCTGTTGATGAACACAACCTATAAACGTGACAGCGCCATCTACAGCCGGATCAAGGCGACAGGTGTCGTCACCTTTGGCCGCACCACCAGCCCCGAAGGCGGGATCGGCGCTGCGACGGAAAGTGCGGTCTACGGCGCACCCACCCGCAAC
>JAAFHS010000231.1 GCA_013298485.1 Rhodobacterales bacterium | reverse complement strand
CAACTGGTTCAGCGTGCGGTTCACCGCGCCCGCCGATGCGAAGGGGCCGAAATAGGTGCCTTTCTCAGACTTCTTGCCGCGATGCTTTTTCAGCTGCGGAAAGGGGTGATCCTTGGCGATCAGGATGTTGGGAAAGCTTTTGTCATCGCGCAGCAGCACATTGTAGCGGGGTTTCAGCTGTTTGATGAGGTTCTGTTCCAGCAGCAGCGCTTCAGTCTCGGTGCGCGTGGTCAGAAACATCATCGTCGCGGTTTCATGGATCATCCGGGCGATGCGCCCCGAATGGCCCGAGGGCCGCGCGTAGTTTGACACGCGGGCCTTCAGGTTACGCGCCTTGCCGACATAGAGAACCTCGGACTGCGCATTCAGCATCCGGTAGACGCCGGGCGATGCGTCCAGCGTCTTGAGGTAGCTTTGCACGACCTCATGTCCGGTTCTGACCGTCGTGTCAGGCACTGCGCGATTCCTTTGCGGCTGCAATGACAAATAGCGGAGGGCAAGCAGAAAGGCATCCACGGTTTCTGTGGATAACCATGGGGGGAACTTTCTGGAACATCACAATTTCCCTTGTTTTTAGGGGGGTTCGTTAATCTGCCTATTTTTTAGGCATGTTTTTAAGCCGTTGAAATCAAATGGAAGATTTTTATGTCGTCACAAATCCCTGATATTGCAGGGGTTTTTTTGACAGATTTGTGAACCTTTCGTCAAAAGTGGACAACTTGGCTGTGGGGCCGAAGCATCTATTCAACTCCAAGGATATCCGGGGTCTTCCAGGCGAGGTGCTGGCCGCCATCGACACAGAGAATCTGGCCGGTGACGGCATGGGCATCCAGGAAATATCCGAGTGCGGCACAGATCCCATCGGCATCGGCACCGCGCTGCAGAATGGTGGCGGCGCGCTGGTCGGCAAAGTGTTTCGCGGACTGACGCGCGCCCTGCATCGTGGGGCCGGGGCCGATGGCGTTGACACGGATATCGGGGGCAAGGCCCTGTGCCGCGGTACGGGTCAGGGCCCAGAGGCCCATCTTGGCGATGGTATAGCTGCTGAAGTCCGGGGTCAGTTTGTTGATGCGCTGGTCGATCATGTTGATGACGATGGCTTGTGCGGTGGGTTCGCCGTTTGCATCGGGGACGGCCTTGGGGGCCTGGGCGGCAAAGCCTTGCGTCAGCACGAAGGGCGCGCGCAAATTGCTTTCGATGGCGCGGTCCCAGCCCGTGCGCGTTGCAGTCTGGATCGTGTCGTATTCAAAGATGGAGGCGTTGTTGACCAGAACGGTGAGCGGGCCGCCGAGGGCCACACTGGCGCGGGCGATCAGGGCGCTGGTCTGCGCCTCATCCAGAAGATCGGCCTGCAGGGCGGCGGCGTGGCGGCCCAGCGCGATGATCTCGGCGACCGTGGCATCGGCATCGGCCTGTGATGCGCTGTAATGCACGGCCACGTCATAGCCGCGCCCGGCCAGATACAGCGCCATCGCGCGGCCCAGCCGTTTGCCCGCACCGGTTACCAAAGCCCGCATCACCCTACCCTTTTCGTTCACAGTCACATCTGGCGCGGCCGATTTGGAAGCGGCCGCATTTGGGGCATTTCGCAGGCCGGATTCGGCGTTGCACCGACCGCGAGATGGCACCCGGAAACAGCCAGTTGCCAACCATGCCGAGGATGACCATCGCAGCGAGAAACAGGATCACGGCCTTGATCAGCATTTACAGCCCGTACCGTGCCCAAAGGACGCGATCCTCGACCCCGCCGATGATGGTTTCGGTCAGCCCGAGGCCGAACCGTTGGGCGAGGCTGCGTTTCTGGCCGTAAGGGACAAGGCGGACCTTGTCGCCGTAAAGGGCGCGCAGCTTTGGCAGAAGATGGGCAACGCCATCGGCCAGCCCGACATCGACGGCGCCCTGCCCGACCCAGACATCGGCGTTGAAGAGATCGGCATCCTCCTTCAACCGGGCGCGACGGCGGGCTTTGACGTGGTTGATGAAGGTTTCGTGCAAGGGGGCCTGCAGGGCCTTGAGGCGGTCCACATCTTCGGGTTTCTGCGGCAGGAAGGGGTCGGCCAGGGATTTGTTGCGGCCTGCGGTAATCACGCGGCGTTCGATGCCCTGGCGGGCCATCAGTTCGGGAAATCCGAAAGAGGCGAAGATCACGCCGATGGAGCCGACGATGGAGGTGGCATCGACCCAGATCTCATCCGCGGCACAGGCGAGCCAGTAGCCGCCCGATGCGGCGACATCTTCGACAAAGGCGTGGACGGGGATGTTCTTTTCATCGGCGAGCCTGCGGATGCGCGCGGCGATCAGGCTTGACTGCGCAGGCGAGCCGCCGGGGGAATTGATGACCAGGGCCACAGCGGCGGGTTTGCCGCGCGTGAAGGCGCGGTCAATCAGGGCGGCGAAGCCTGCGTCATTCAGACCGCGCCCGCCAGCGGCAATCGTGCCCTGCAGGCGGATGACGGGGACGAAGGCGGGCTTCGGCAGGAAGGGGATAAAACGTCTCATGGTCCTACAGGTAGGCCGGGATGTGCGGACCAGCAAGGGGTGGTTGCATCGGGGCTGCATCACGGGCACGAATGCGGGATGATCGACAAGCTGGAAATGTTCCTTGCCCTTGCGGATGCGCGCCATTTCGGCCGCGCGGCAGAGGCCTGCCGGGTGACGCAGCCGACGCTGTCATCGGCGATCAAGCAGCTGGAAGATCAGCTTGGCGTGCAGCTGGTGTTCCGGGGCAGCCGGTTTCAGGGGCTGACACCGGAAGGGCAGCGCGTGCTGGATTGGGCGCGGCGCATCGTGGGGGACGCCCGCGCGATGCGGGATGAGATGCGGATGGTGCGCGCAGGTTTGTCGGGCAATCTGCGCATCGGGGTGATCCCGACGGCACTGCCGATGATTGCGCGGCTGACGGCGCCCTTTACGGCGGCGCATCCGAATGTGCGGATTGCCGTCCTGTCGCGGACATCGGCGGAAATTCTGGCGGGGATCGAGGCGCTGCATCTGGATGCGGGGATCACCTATCTGGATAACGAACCGCTGGGCCGGGTGGCGCAGGTGCCGATGTATACGGAGTTCTACCGTTATCTGTGCGCCGAAACGGGGCCCCTGGCGGGGCGCAAGACGATTGCCTGGGGCGACCTTGCGGATCAGCCCTTGTGCCTGCTGACGGGTGACATGCAGAACCGGCGCATCGTGAACCAGCATCTGGCGGAGGTGGGGGCCAAGGTGGATGCGCAGATCGAAAGCAATTCGACCGTGGGGTTGGTCGCGCATGTGATGACGGGCAGGTGGGGATCGGTGGTGCCGATGGCGCTGGCGGCAATGTTTGCGGGCAGCGGCCTGCAGTCGATCCCGATTGTGGAGCCGGAGGTGGAACATCTGGTGGGCCTGATCGCGGCACGGCATGATCCGCAGACGCCATTGCTCGCGGCGCTGATCGAGACGGCGGCGAAGGTGGCGGAACGATAGATAACGTCTATCGTTTGACGGAAGTTCATAATTGCTTTTTCTATCAAGCGGCGTATGGAAGTGGCAGCAACCTGAGGGGACGCCATGCTGGATTCTGTCGCGATTTCAAGGCTTGATGAGATTCTGGCGGAACATCAGGGGCTTGAAGGGCCGCTCTTGCCGATTTTGCACAGCGTTCAGGCGGCGTTCGGGCATGTGCCACAGGATGTGCTGCCGGTGATTGCCAAACATCTGAACATCTCGAAGGCCGAAGTGCATGGCGTGGTATCGTTCTATCACGACTTCCGCGAGGTGCCCGCCGGGCAGCATGTGGTGAAAATCTGCCGGGCAGAGGCGTGTCAGGCGATGGGGGCGGATCGGCTGGCACAGGGCGTGCAAAAGGCGCTGGGCTGCGATTGGCACGAGACGGCGGGCGATGTGACGTTGGAGCCGGTGTTCTGCCTGGGTCTGTGCGCCTGCGGGCCTGCGGCGATGGTGGACGGGCAGTTGATGGCGCGCGTCGGCGTGGATGCAATCATGGCAAAGGTGCGGGCATGAAGGTTTACGTTCCCCGCGATGCGGCTGCGCGCGCCCTAGGGGCTGATGCGGTGGCTGCGGCTGTGATGGCCGAGGCGGCAAAGGCCGGAGTTGAGATCACACTGGTGCGCAACGGATCACGCGGGATGATCTGGCTGGAGCCGCTGGTGGAGGTGGAAACGGACGCAGGCCGCATGGGGTTCGGGCCGATGACACCTGCGGATGTGGCGGGGATGTTCGCGCCGGGGCATGCGAAGGCGTTGGGCCTGGTGGATGCTCTGCCGTGGATGGTGCAGCAGACGCGGCTGACATTCGCGCGGGTGGGGGTGATTGATCCGGTGTCGCTGGAGGATTACCGCGCCCATGGCGGGCTGGCGGGGTTGACCCGCGCCTTGGCGATGGACGGGGCCGGGATCGTGGCCGAGGTGACGGCATCGGGCCTGCGCGGGCGGGGTGGTGCGGGATTTCCGACGGGGATCAAGTGGAACACCGTGGCGGGGGCCAAGGGCGCGCGCAAATACATCGTGTGCAATGCGGATGAAGGCGATAGCGGCACATTCGCGGACCGGATGCTGATGGAGGGTGACCCCTTCACCCTGATCGAGGGGATGATCATTGCGGGCATCGGCGTGGGGGCGACCAAAGGATTTGTCTATATCCGGTCAGAATATCCGGATGCGATTGAGGTGATGCAAACGGCTGTTCACATTGCGATGCGCGAAGGGTTGCTGGGCGCGTCAGTGATGGGGTCGGGCCATGCTTTCGACATCGAGATCAGGGTGGGCGCCGGGGCCTATGTCTGCGGCGAAGAGACCAGCCTTCTGAATTCGCTGGAAGGCAAGCGCGGCGTGGTGCGTGCCAAACCGCCGTTGCCCGCGCTGGAAGGATTCATGGGCTGCCCGACGGTGGTGAATAACGTCATCAGCCTTGCGACAGTGCCGGTGATCTTTGAGAAGGGTGCGGCGTTCTACAAGGACTTTGGCCTGGGGCGGTCACGTGGGACGATCCCGTTGCAGATTGCGGGCAATGTGAAACAGGGCGGGCTGTTCGAGACAGCGTTCGGCATGTCCTTGGGGCAGATCG
>JAAFHS010000230.1 GCA_013298485.1 Rhodobacterales bacterium | reverse complement strand
TCGGGGATGAATTCTGGCAATATCGCCCGGCGCATCAAGGCGATGCGGCGCGCATGGTGGATTGGCGGCGGTCGGCGCGCAGTGACGCGCATTTCGTGCGCGAGCGCGAATGGCAGGCGGCGCAATCGGTGACGCTGTGGGTGGACCCCGCAAAATCCATGGCCTTCACGGGCGACAAGGCGCGCGCACCCAAATCAGACCGTGCGCATTTGCTGTCGCTGGCCATTTCCGTGCTGCTGCTGCGCGGGGGTGAGAGGGTTGGACTGGCGGGGCATGATGCACCGGCACGGTCTGGCCGCAGTCAGCTACTGCGCCTGGCATCGGTGATGACGGGGCTGGAAGAAGGCGCGGAATACGGTGCCCCGACAGCCGAAGGCATGGCGAGCCACGGCCGCGCGGTATTTGTGTCGGATTTCCTTGGCGATATGGCCGGGGTTGAAACCGCGCTCGCCACGGCCGCCGATCGCGGCGTGCGGGGGGCATTGCTGCAGGTGCTGGACCCCGCGGAGGAAGAATTTCCCTTTGACGGGCGCACGATCTTTGAATCCATGGGTGGCACCCTGCGCCATGAGACGTTGCGCGCGGGCGATCTGCGAACACGGTATCTTGCGCGTCTGGCGGACAGGAAGGACCGGCTTGTCACGCTCGCCCGGGCTGTGGGCTGGCACTATCACTGCCATCATACGGGCCAACCGGCGCAATCGGCACTTTTGTGGCTGTATCAGGCGCTGCAGGGGGGCCGCTGATGTTCATGATCGGCCCTATCGGGTTTGCAACACCCCTGCTGTTGCTCGCGCTGATCGCGCTGCCGATCCTGTGGCTGTTGCTGCGGGCCGTGCCGCCCGCACCGATCCGCCGCCGCTTTCCGGGTGTGGCACTGCTGCTGGGCCTGACGGATGATGAGACGGAAGCGGACAAAACGCCATGGTGGCTGCTGCTGCTGCGGGCCGCCGCGGTGGCTGCGGCCATTATCGCCTTTGCAGGCCCGATTCTGAACCCGACGACGCGCACGCCGGGCACCGGGCCGTTGCTGGTGCTGATCGATGGCACCTGGGCCGATGCCCGCGACTGGCCGCGCCGGATTGACCGCGCAGCCGGGTTTCTGGATGAGGCGGGGCGCGAAGGGCGCACCGTGGCCGTGGTCCGGCTGACGGATGCGCCGGGTGATGTGGTGTTTCAGGCGGCAGAGGCCTGGACGGGGCGTCTGACGGCGCTGGAACCCCAGGCATGGGGGCCGAATGACCTTGCCGGATGGGTGGCAGAACTGCCTGCAGAGGATTTTGATACAGTCTGGATGTCTGACGGGCTTGACCATGCGGGCCGCGATGATCTGCTGGCGGCACTGGGTGCCAAGGGCGATGTGACCGTGTTTGAAAGCCCGCGTCCGGTGCTGGCCCTGCATCCGGCCACGTTTGCGGATGGGACGGTGAAGGTAGCCGCGACGCGCATGCCAGCGGGGGATGGGGTGTCGGTTGAAATTGCGGCGCGCGGCCCCGATCCATCGGGCATCGACCGCGAGCTGGCGCGTGTGACGCTGCCCTTCATGCCGGGCGATGCGCGCGCGGAAACCGAAATGGACCTGCCGCCCGAACTGCGCAACCGGATCACCCGGTTTGAAATTGTGGGCGTGCGCTCGGCGGCGGCGGTCAGCCTGACGGATGACAGTCTGAAGCGCCGCAAGATCGCGATCATGGGCGGCGAGGCGGATGCCGAAGGGCTGCAACTGCTGTCGCCGACGCATTACCTGGAACAGGCCCTGGCCCCGGTGGCCGACCTGATCGAGGGCACGATGGGCGATGTGCTGCTGGCCAGCCCGGATGTGATCGTGCTGGCCGATGTGGCGAAACTGAACCCGGTGGAGACGGCGGGTTTGCAGGAATGGGTCGAAAAGGGCGGGCTTTTGCTGCGCTTTGCCGGGCCGCGCATGGCGGCCAGCGATATCAGCCGTATTACGGAAGACCCGCTGATGCCGGTGCGCCTGCGCGAAGGCGGCCGCACCGTGGGGGGTGCGATGAGCTGGGGCGAGCCGAAGACGCTGGCCCCGTTCACCGAAGGCTCCCCCTTCCTGGGGCTGGCCGTGCCTGATGATGTGACGGTCACAGCGCAGGTTCTGGCGCAGCCCGACCCCGATCTTGCGGGCCGGACCATCGCCGCACTGGCGGATGGCACACCACTGGTGACGCGCAAGGAACTGGGACAGGGGCAGGTCGTGCTGGTGCATGTGACGGCGAATGCCGAATGGTCGACCCTGCCATTGTCGGGCCTGTTCGTGTCCATGCTGGAACGCCTTGCCGTATCGACCCGCCCCACAGCCCCAGAAGCCGCCGATCTTGCAGGCCAGATCTGGGTGCCCGAAACCCTGATTGATGCCTATGGCGAGGCGTCCGATGCCGGCGCGCTGTCGGGTGTTGAAGGCGCTGATCTGGCAGCGGCGATGCAGGCGGGGCCGGGGCCTGCCTTCCCGCCCGGACTTTATGCCGGGGATGACCGGCGCGTGGCGCTGAATGTGATTGCGGCGGAGACGGAACTGTCGCCCGCCGCATGGCCTGCAGGGACAACCATCGAAGGACTGGAAATGGCCGAAGAACAGGCGTTGAAGGGATCATTCCTTGCAGGTGGGCTGCTGCTGCTGCTGCTCGATATCCTCGCGGCCCTTTGGATTTCCGGCAAGCTCAGCAGTGGTTTGCGGCGCGGCAGTGCGGTGATGATCGCGGCCCTTGCGCTGTTTGCCATGCCCCACGATGTGCGCGCGCAAAGTGATGCCGAACCCCGCCCCGCGCTGACGCAAGATGGCAATGACAATCTGGCCTTTGCCGCGACGGGCGGTGTCGTTCTGGCCCATGTCCTGACGGGCGATGCCCGTGTGGATGATGTGGCGCAGGCAGGTCTGCTGGGCCTTGGCATGCGGCTGTTTGAACGCACCTCGGTTGAACCGCTTGATCCGATTGGCGTGGATATCGAACGTGACGAGCTGGCGTTCTTTCCGTTCCTCTATTGGCCCATCACCACGACGCAATCCGTGCCGTCCGCCGAAGCCTATGCCAAACTGAACGATTATCTGCGGACGGGGGGGATGATCATGTTTGACACCCGCGATGCCGATACCGCGCGCAACGGGCAGACGCCGGAAGGCCAGGCGCTGCAGCGCATCGCGGCGGGTCTGGACATCCCTGCGATCGAACCGATCCCGGCGGATCACGTCATCACGCGCACATTCTATCTGCTGCAGGATTTTCCGGGCCGGTTCCAGGGTGCCGGGGCATGGGTTGAGGCCGCGCCCCTGGATGCCGAACAGATCGAAGGGATGCCATTCCGCAACCTGAACGACGGGGTGACGCCGGTCATCATCGGCGGCAATGACTGGGCTGCCGCCTGGGCCGTGGATAACCGCGGCGTGGCGCTGCTGCCGGTGGGGCGCGGCTTTGCGGGCGAGCGGCAGCGCGAGATGGCATACCGTTTTGGCATCAACATCATCATGCATGTGCTGACGGGCAATTATAAATCCGATCAGGTCCATGTGCCGGCCTTGCTGCAAAGGCTGGGCCAATGACCGGATCAATCGTCTTTGCCCCCCTCGTCGCCTGGCCGGTTCTCTGGGCGCTCATCGCCTTTGCCGCCGTCCTGCTGGTGATCGCCGTGTGGCGGGGGCTGTCGGGGTGGTGGCTGCGGGGGCTGACGGCGCTGGTGCTGCTGACCGCAATTGCGAACCCGGCCCTGCAGGAAGAAGATCGCGGCAATCTGAGCGATATCGTGCTGCTGATCGTCGATGAAAGTGCCAGCCAGATGCTGGGCACGCGGCCTGCACAGGCGGCCGAGGCGATTGCCACGATCACGGCGGAAGTTGCCACGCTGGAGAATACGGAACTGCGTGTGATCCGTTTCGCCGATGGCGCGGATGATGCGGGGTCGCTTGCCATGACAGCCCTTGCCGAGGCGCTGGCGGCAGAGCCGCGCGCGCGCGTCGCGGGGGCGATCCTGATCAGTGATGGGCGCATCCATGATCTTGAACTGGCCCCCGCCCTGCCTGCCCCCCTGCATCTGCTGATGACGGGGGAGGAGACGGATTGGGATCGCCGCCTGATCGTGAAGGATGCCCCTGCCTTTGCGATCCTGGGCGAAGAGGTGAAACTGACCCTCAGGATCGAGGATTCGGGGGCGGTGCCTGCCGCTGCGGGTGCCACGGTCGATCTGACCATCGCCGTCGATGCTGATCCGCCCCAGACCTTTACCGTTGCGGTGGGCGAAGATCTTGAGCTGCCCGTGACCCTGCCGCATGGCGGAATGAATGTGCTGCAGTTTTCCGTGGCCGCCGCCGCAGGCGAACTGACAGATCGCAACAATACGGCGGTTGTTGCGATGAATGGGGTGCGTGACCGGTTGCGCGTGCTGCTCGTGTCGGGTGAGCCGCATACCGGTGAGCGCGTCTGGCGCAATCTGCTGAAATCCGATCCGTCGGTTGACCTGGTGCATTTCACCATCCTGCGCCCACCGGAAAAGCAGGATGGCATCCCGGTGGATGAATTGTCGCTGATCGCGTTCCCGACGCGGGAGCTGTTTGTGGAAAAGATTGACGAGTTCGACCTGATCATCTTTGACCGCTATCGCATCCGGGGCATCCTGCCGCCCGAATACCTTGAAAACGTGCGCAACTATGTGATCAACGGGGGCACGGTGCTGGTCTCTGCGGGGCCTGAGGCGGGTGTGGCCGACAGCCTGTGGCGATCGCCGCTGGCGGATGTGCTGCCTGTCGATGTGACGGGCCGTATCATCGAGGAAGGCTTTCGTCCGGAACTGACCGATCTGGGGCGCAAGCACCCGGTGACCGAAGGGCTGGAGGCGTTGGCACCGAAAGATGGCTGGGGCCGCTGGTTCCGCATGATGGAAGTCAGCCCCCGTGCGGGTGAGACGCTGATGACCGGCCCCGGCGGGCGTCCGCTGCTGCAGCTGGCGCGTGAGGGCGAGGGGCGCGTGGCGGTGCTGGCGTCCGATCATATCTGGCTCTGGGGGCGGGGGTTCGAAGGGGGCGGGCCGCAACTGGAACTACTGCGCCGTCTTGCGCACT
>JAAFHS010000023.1:11231-12732 GCA_013298485.1 Rhodobacterales bacterium | reverse complement strand
CCCCTCCAGCATTGACCCATGGGTATTCTGTGACCTGCCCGTGATAGCTGCGCGGCCCCGACAGGGCCACGTCCAGCACGACCGCCATTGCAGCCTCGGGCCAGCCTGCATTCGGGCTGCGGTGCAGGGGGCCATCGCGCAGGATCGGCGCGGGATCGGTCCAGCCATGTGCAAGGGCAATCAGCACCGCCGTAATCCGCGCAGGCACCCAGTTCAGCACATCGTCCAGACGCGCCGCCGCCCAGCCGAATTCTTCGTGCCGGGGGGTGCGGTGGCCGATCATGCTGTCGGCGGTGTTGGTGATCTTGTAGAACAGCAGTCCCGGCAGCCCCAGGATCAGGTACCAGAAGATCGGTGCCACCACCCCGTCCGACAGATTCTCTGCCGCACTTTCAATCGCACCGCGGGCCACCTCAGCCTCATCCATCCGGGCGGTATCCCGCCCCACGATCATCGCCACGGCCCGCCGCCCATCCCCCACCGACAGGCGCAGGGCATCCGCCACCGCACGGACATGATCCACCAGACTGCGCTGTGCCAGCACAATCGCCGTCACAATGATTTCCAGCAGCCCGACATCCGGAATGATGTGGATCACCCAGCCAAGGATCAGGGCACCCATCGCCAGCCCCGCCATCGCCAATGCCCCCTTCAGGCGGCGCTGCGACCCCGCGTTGAAGGTATCATCGGCCCAGCCCACGGCCCGCCCCATCAGCACAGCCGGATGCGGCGCGCGCGACCACAGCCAGCGCGGCTCACCCAAAGCCGCGTCCAGCAGCATGGCAGGCAAAAGCAGGGTCGCGCTCACATGGCCCTCCGGGTTCGATCAATGCGCGTGATGTGGGACAAAGCCCGCGCCTTGTCCAGTGCCCGCCGGGTCACGCAATTCCCGCACAGGTTGCAGCACGCTGCGGCAAAACCATCACATCCCTGACACATTGCTTTCGCGTCAGTATGTTGCCTTGATTTTAACCATTTGCGGCGCAGTCTTACCGACAAGGATGGAGAGGGTCATGCTGGAATTCCTGCCGAAAGAAGTGCGTGATGGACTGGAGGCCGCCCGCAAGCGCGCCCTGAAACGAAAGTCGCGTCTGCGGGTCCAGGTCGGCGAGGCGATCTTTCCGGTGCTGCGGTTCTGGGATGAAGGGTTCGCCCTGGATGCCAGCCTGACGCCACATCTGCGCGGCCTTGTCGATGTCTATGATGGCGCGCGGCATATCTTCCAATGTCTCATCATCGCCTCCACCGAAGAAAATGGCGAGCTGATCTGCGATTTCAAACGCTCCACCATGGTGACCGACAAGGCCCCCCTGGATTTCTGGCGCGACGAAAACGCGCCCGTCGCCTATCTGCCTAAGGCCTGACCTCGACAACCGTATCAGGCGATGTCACGGACCAGATTTCGCGCATTTCGGCATTGCTGACGGCGATGCAACCGGCCGTGCAGTCGCCCTTGATCATCGTGCCATCGGGCAGCACATTCGGCTGACCGTGGATCATG
>JAAFHS010000023.1:0-11221 GCA_013298485.1 Rhodobacterales bacterium | reverse complement strand
CCCGCCGCGGCCCGCGCGCGGTCATCGGGTTGCGGATAATCAAGGCCCAGTGACAGGTGATACTTGCTGGCATCGTTGCGCACCGCGATGCGGAAGATGCCTTCGGGCGTGCGCCCGTCGCCCTGCCGCGTCTTGTCCCCCTGTGGCGAAAAGCCAAGTGCGATGGCATAGCTGCGCACCACGCGGCCGTTCTGGATCAGCGTCATCTGGCGCGCCGTCTTGTCGACCACGATCCGCTCCACCACGCCCGTCAGGGGCGGCAGTCCTGCGATCACGGGCGGCGGGTGCAGATAGAACAGCACCCCAAGGGCCAGCAGCACTGCCAGCAGGCAAAGAAACGAAAAGGCGCGCGCCAGCCGCCTCATTGCAGGTCGGCAAAGGCCCGTTGCAGACGCGCCACCGCATCCACGATCTGCGCGCGCGGGGCCGCGATGTTGAACCGCAGGGACTGCGCCCCCCCCAGACCAAAGGTGCTGCCGTGGTTGGCCGCGATCTTTGCATCCTTTTCCACCCGCCGGATGAATTCTGCAGGCTCCATCCCCAGACCGGAAAAGTCGACCCAGGCCAGATATGTCGCCTCAAGGTGCATCGACCGCACGCCGGGGATCGCGTTCAGGCCCGCATCGAAAACCCGCCGGTTCCCGTCAAGATAGGCCATCAGCGCATCCACCCAGGCCGCCCCATCCGGACTGTAGGCTGCAGTAGCCATATGCAGACCAAAGGAATTCGGCGAAATGCCAAGTGCATTCATCCGGTCGGCAAAGCGTTTGCGCAAGGCCGGATCGGGGATGATGACATTGCCGGTATGCGCGCCTGCAATGTTGAACGTCTTCGTCGGGGCCGTCATCATCACCAGCCGGTCGATGATATCCGGGGCGGCATTCGGCATCACGATGTGCTTGTGACCGGGAAAGACAAGGTCATGATGGATTTCATCCGACACAAGGATCAGATCGTGCCGGATGCAGAAATCGGCCACACCGCGCAACTCATCCTGTGACCAGACCCGGCCACCCGGGTTATGCGGTGAACACAGGATCAGCATGCGCGCAGACCCGTCCATCTGCGCATCCCAGGCGGCAAAATCCATCTCATGCCGCCCGTCGCGCAAGGCAAGCGGGCATTCGATCACCCGGCGGCCTGCCGCCGCGATGACGCGGGCAAAAGCGTGATAGACCGGCGTCATCAGGACGATGCCATCGCCCGGTTGCGTATAGGCATCCACGCACAGCGCCGTGCCGTTCACCAGCCCATGGGTCGTCATGATCTGGGTCCGGTCAACATCCCAGCCATGCCGCGTTGCCATCCACCAGCGAATCGCGTCCAGATATTTGCTGTCGTCCCCGAAATAGCCGTAGACCCCATGCGCGGCCATGTCCTCAATCGCGGCCTGCACGCAGGATGGGGGGCGGAACTCCATATCCGCGACCCACATCGCAAGTCCCTGTGCTGCGGGCACGCCGAACATCGGCTCCATCATGTCCCATTTCACGCAATGCGTCCCGCGGCGGTCGATCTGTTCGTCAAAGCTCATGCGCGCATCCTTTGTCTGACACCCCCCTCTTGCACCAAACCGCCTTGCGACGTAAATCCCGGATATGATCCGCTCTATCCTGATACATCCCGATCCGCGCCTGAAAAAGCCCTGCGCCCCCGTCGCCGCCGTGACGGATGAGGTGCGCGCCCTGGGGGCGGATATGCTGTCCACGATGTATGCAGCCCCCGGCATCGGGCTTGCCGCACCCCAGGTGGGCGTTCTCAGCCGCGTCATCGTGATGGATTGCGTGAAGGACCCCGAACTGCCGCCACGCCCGATGGTCCTGCTCAATCCGCAGGTCATCTGGGCGTCGGAGGAGATGAACACCTATGACGAGGGCTGCCTGTCGATCCCCGATCAATATGCCGAGGTGGACCGCCCCGCTGTCGTAACCGTGCGCTGGATGGATCTGGAAGGGGTGACACAGGAGGAAACCTTTGACGGGCTCTGGGCCACCTGCGTGCAGCACGAGATCGACCATCTGAACGGCAAGCTGTTCATTGATTACCTTGGTCCGCTGAAACGCCAGATGATCACGCGGCGGATGGAAAAGCTGAAACGCGAACGTGCCCGCGAAGGGGTGTAGCCCCCTTCGCTGCGCAGCGAAACGCATGGAAAGGCCCGCATGACCGCCCGTTTCTGCCTGCCATGGCCGCATAAAATGCTGCGCAGCATTGCGGCGGACGTGGATGCCATCACCGATGAGATCCGCGCGCATTGGACCGACATGATCGACACGATGGAGGCGATGCCGGGCGTGGGACTGGCGGCGGTGCAGATCGGCGTGCCCCTGCGCCTCGCCGTTGTCGATGCGTCAGACACGCGGGGGCAAGTGATCCGCATGGCGAACCCATCTGTGCTGCACGCCTCATCCCAGATGCGCCTGCATGAAGAGGCCAGCCCCAATCTGCCCGGCGTCTTCGCCCCGATCGCGCGCCCGCGTGCCGTGACGGTGCGGTTCATGAACGATGCAGGCCTTTGGGAAGACAAGGATTTCGTGGGGCTCTGGGCGACATCGGTGCAGCACCAGATCGACCATCTGGCGGGCCGCATGTATTTCGATCACCTGACACCCCTGAAACGGTCCATGCTCATCAAACGGGCCGAAAAACTGCGGGGGCGGGGATGAAGGTCACCTTCATGGGCACACCCGCATTCGCCGTGCCCGTGCTGGATGCACTGGCCCGCGCGCATGATGTGGTCGCGGTCTACACCCAACCCCCCCGCCCCGCAGGCCGTGGCAAGCAGGACCGCCCTAGCCCCGTGCATGACCGCGCATCGGCCCTTGGCCAGCCTGTCCGCACCCCTGCTTCGCTGCGCAGCATTGATGCGCAGCATGACTTTGCGGCATTGCAGCACGATGTCGCCGTCGTCGTCGCTTACGGCCTGATTTTGCCCCAGGCCGTGCTGGATGCGCCGCCCCTTGGTTGCCTGAACATCCATGCCTCGCTCCTGCCGCGCTGGCGCGGGGCCGCCCCCATTCACCGCGCCATCATGGCGGGTGATGCGGAAACCGGTGTCTGCATCATGCAGATGGCGGCGGGGCTGGATACCGGGCCCGTACTGCTGCGCGCCAGCACACCCATTGGTGATACCGAAACGACGCAGGACCTGCACGACCGCCTGTCGCGGATGGGGGCAGATCTGATCCTGCAGGCCCTGGCCCAGATCGGAACCCTGACCCCGCAACCGCAGCCGGATGACGGCGTGACCTATGCCGCCAAGATCGACAAACGCGAGGCGCGGATCGACTGGACGCAACCCGCCACCCAGGTGGATCGCCTGATCCGGGGCCTGTCACCCTTTCCCGGCGCCTGGTGCGAGATCGCGGGCGAACGGGTGAAACTGCTGCGCGCGCATCTGGCGACCGGGCAGGGTGAACCGGGGCAGGTGCTGGGCGGGCTGACCATCGCCTGCGGCACCGGGGCCATCACCGTGACCCAGGCCCAGCGTGAAGGCCGGCGTGCGGCGGGCACGGATGAATTCCTGCGCGGCTTTGTCTTGCCTGCGCGGCTGTCCTGACCTTTGCAAACGCCCATGGCCACCCCATATCGGGATGAACGAAAGGTCCGCCCATGCCCATGATCCTGTTTCTTGTCGTGATCGGTGCCGCAGCGGGCTTTTTCGCCACCCGCCTGATGCGGGTCGAGGCGGATGTGCCAACCACCGTTGTCATCGGTGTTGCGGGTGCCGTGCTGGGCTGGCTGATCCTGCGGTTCGTTCTGTCGATCTCAGGCTGGGTCGTCGTCGCGGCGGCCGCCGTGGGCGGGGCCATGGCCCTGATCTGGCTGTGGAAGACCTATATCGCTAAGTAAGCTTTCGCACCGCATCGCGCAGGGAAAACCCCTGATCGCCCGTTTGCGCCCAGACCGCGCGCCCCTGCCACGCCGCGAACAGGATTTCGGCCGCCTGCCCGCTGCCCAGCCGCGCCGCCAGCGCCTTGGTCACCTGCCTGCGCCAGGCCGCCGCCCGCGCCATCACCTGCGGGTCGCGTGACATCATCGGTGTTGCGGGCAGCGCCTTCAGCAGCGCCGTCGCCCCCTTGGCCGTGCGTGGCGCATCGGCATCCGCCTGTTGCAGGGCCGCATCGGCGATATCCCAGGCATCAAGCTGTGCCGCGCGCATCATCCCCGCCGCCGTGCCATAGCGTTGCACCAGCGTTGCTGCTGCCAGCCCCGTCATGCGGCCCACCGCCCGGAACGAGGCTGCCGCCTCGCCTTGGGTGGCGATGATCTGACGCAAGGCCGCGAAAACCTGTGTATCGGGGATGAGGCGTGTGCGTGACATACGGCTTAAGCTATGCGCCCGCGCGCCTGCAATCAACCGTCACGCTTGGGTGCCGTGCTGCGCGGCGGGGTGGAACGGTAGACCGGCAGCCGCCAGCCGAACGCCATGCTGCCCGCCCGCAGCACCAGCGTGACCCCCGCACAGGCCGCCAGCGGCAAAAGCCCCGCCTGTCCCAGCAGCCCTGCAATCACTGCCGCAATCGCCCCGCAGAAGGCGGCGGTCACATACAACTCGCCCTGTTTCAACACCAGCGGCACCTCGTTGCACACCACATCGCGCATCAGCCCGCCCATGCACCCGGTGACGACCCCCATCACCAGCACGACAGGCCAGCCCGCACCCGCCGCCAGCGATGCCGCAACACCCGCAGGCACGGCCACCGCAAGCGCCAGTGCATCCAGCCAGCGGACGGCGGCCAGGCGGCTTTCCAGAAGATGCGCAGTAAAGAACACCACAATCGCCGCCCCCGATGCCATCGCCAGAATCGCGGGATCGGCCATCCAGAACACCGCCCGGTCCAGCAGCACATCGCGCAGCGTGCCCCCGCCCACAGCCGTCAGACAGGCGACAAAGATGAACCCCACGATATCCAGCTGCGACCGGCTGGCCACCAGCGCGCCCGTCAGGGCAAACACGATCACCGCCAGATAATCCAAGACCTGCAGCGCCACTGCCGGATCAATCACGCGGCACCCGCCTTGAACGGGGCCATGCCCGCGCGCGCCAACGCATCCGCACGCTCGTTTTCCGCATGTCCCGCATGCCCTTTGATCCAGCGCCATGTCACGCGGTGCCGCGCCTGTGCCGCGTCCAGCCGCTGCCACAGATCGACATTCTTGACCGGCGGCCCCCCGGCGGTGCGCCAGCCCTTGCGTTTCCAGCCGGCAATCCATTCCGTGATGCCGTTTTTCACATAGGCGCTGTCGGTGACGATGGTCAGGTCGGAGACCTTGGTCAGCGCCTCGAGTGCTGAGATCGCAGCCAGCAGTTCCATCCGGTTGTTCGTGGTCATGACTTCCCCGCCGCACAGCTCGCGTTCCTTCACGACCTGCCCGCCCTCGCGCGCGATCATCAGCACCCCCCAGCCGCCGGGGCCGGGATTGCCCGAACAGGCCCCGTCGGTATAGGCGAAAAGATCGGGCATGGCTGTCCTTACCGGCAATAAGCGCCGTTGCGGTGATCGGCGGTATCAAAATGCATATGGTCTTCGTGATAGCCGTCCGAACCGGGGCCCAGCGTGGTGCCGAAAATCCCGCAGCCCGCCCTGTAGGCCGCGCGCATGGCAGAATTCCAGTTGTCCTGCACCGTCAGAACCCGCCCGCCTTCCAGAATGATCCCGGAAATATCGATGGCCTTGCCCCGCCCATGTTCGCTGATGGGCGCGCCACGGATGTTGTTGCGGGTCCGGCAGACATAATGCCCCGCGATCTGCAGACCCACGATACGGCTGTCGCCGAATGCCGGGCGCAGCCCGTCATCGATCCACCGGCGCAGCCCGGTGGCCGTGGCGCAATCGATGGTCGATGGCTGCGACAGGGTGATCCCGTCAATCGATGTGATCTGGACGGGTTCATCAACCCCGCATCCGCGTGTGCGGCTGCCGATCGGTTCCAGCTGTTGGCCAATGATGGCAGGATCACCGCAGACCGAATTTCCGCTGGGCCGGGGGGCCGCCTCCTCGGTCTGGGGCCGCGCGCGGGGTGGACCGAACAGGCTGGCCAGAAACCCGCGGCGTTCGCGCGGGGCAGGGGCCGCAGATGATGAAACCGTGGTGACGGGGGCGCTGGTGGTTTCCGGGCGCGCGCGCGGACGCACTGATGCGACTGCCACCGGGGCGGCCGCCTCGGCCACAGGCTGGGTTGCCGCGGCAATGGCCGTATCCACGGCATCGGCCACGACGGCAGGGCGCGCGCGCGGAAAGATAGAGGCGTCGGGCGCATCGGCCCAGGCGGGAAGGGCCAGACAGATCGCAAACACACACTTGCCCAACATCGCCCTACCCCCCCTTCACCGGTGCCATGACACGCCCGAAATCAGGCGCATCGGTATCCTGGCCCGCCTCGATGATCCCGCGCCGGATCGCTCGGGTCCGGGTGAAATAGGCGTGCAGATGATCGCCGTCACCCAGCCGGATCGCGCGTTGCAGCGCGAACAACTCTTCCGTGAACCGCCCGAGGATATCAAGCGTTGCGTCCTTGTTCGTCAAGAACACATCGCGCCACATCGTCGGGTCACTGGCGGCAATCCGCGTGAAGTCGCGGAAACCCGCCGCCGAATAGCGGATCACCTCGCTGTCCGTCACGCGGCGCAGGTCATCGGCCACGCCCACCATCGTATAGGCAATCAGGTGTGGGGTGTGGCTGGTCACCGCCAGTACAAGGTCATGGTGCGGCGCATCCATCGTATCGACATTGGCCCCCATCGCCTCCAGCAGCGACCGCAGCCGCGCCACGGCGGCGGGGTCTGCATCATCGGGCGGGGTCAGCAGCCACCAGCGGTTCTGGAACAGGCTGGCAAAGCCCGCCTTCGGCCCCGAATGTTCGGTCCCGGCCAGCGGATGGCCCGGAATGAAATGCACGTCCGCGGGGATATGCGGTGCCACGGCGGCGATTACCGCCTGCTTGACCGACCCCACATCCGTGACTGTCGCCCCAGGCGCCAGATGCGGGCCGATCTCTTCCGCCAGTGCCGCCATCGCGCCCACCGGCACGCACAGGACCACAAGATCCGCGCCCTGCACCGCCTCTGCCGCCGTGTCCGTCACCCGGTCGCAGAACAGCGCCTTTGCCGTGGCGCGCGTCTCGGCCGATTTTGCGGTGCCCACAATCTCGCCCGCCAGACCGCCAGCCCTCATCGCATGGGCCATCGACGATGCAATCAGGCCCAGCCCGATCAGGGCGACACGGCGGTAAATCATTTCACACCCTTGAACTGCGCCACCGCATGCGCCACCCGGCGGCACCCGGATTCGTCGCCAACCGTGATGCGCAGGCAATGCGGCAGCTTGTATCCCGCCACCCGCCGCACGATCAGGCCCTGTTCCTGCAGAAACGCATCGCAGGCCTCCGCCTCCTCCGCGCTGGCAAACCGCGCCAGGATGAAATTCGCCATCGATGTATCCGATGGCACGCCCAGCTCCGCCAGCGCCTGCGCGAGCCACGTCCGCATCCGGTTGTTTTCATTGCGGCAGCGCACCAGATGGTCCTGATCGCGCACTGCCGCCTCTGCCGCCTCCAGCGCCGTGCTCGACAGATTGAACGGCCCCCGGATGCGGTTCAGCACATCGATGATCGCCTTGGGGCCATAGCCCCAGCCGATGCGCAGCCCGCCCAGACCGTAGATTTTGCTGAAGGTGCGCGTCATCACCACATTACTGCGCGCATCCACCAGCGCCGCCCCGCCGTCATACCCTTCGACATATTCCGCATATGCCCCGTCCAGCACCAGAATGGCTTTCGGTGGCAGCCCATCCGCCAGCCGCGCCATCTCTGCCGCCGAAATCATCGTGCCTGTCGGGTTGTTCGGGTTTGCGATGAACACCAGCCGCGTGCGGCCGTTGCAGGCCGCAAGGATCGTATCCACATCTGCCGTGCGTTCGCGTTCCGCCACCTCCACCGGCGTCGCCCCCACGGCCATCGCCGAAATCCGGTACATCAGGAACCCGTGTTCGGTGAACACCACCTCATCCTTCGGGCCCGCATAGGCCTGGCACAGAAAGGTGATGATCTCATCCGATCCCACGCCGCAGATGATGCGTGCAGGATCAAGGTGATGCACCTCGCCAATTGCTGCGCGCAAGGCGGCGTGGTCCGTATTCGGATAGCGGTGCAGCGTATGCACGCTGCGCTGAAACGCCTCTTTAACCTTGTCCGACGGCCCGAAAGGATTCTCGTTCGACGACAGCTTCAGCGCATTGGCGATGCCCGCGACATGCGACTTGCCGCCCTCATAGAGCGCAATATCCAGAATCCCCGGCTGCGGGCGTATGGCATCGTTCATGGCAGGCTCCCCGGTCTTGAGGGTGCTTCTAACGGCGGGGCGGCCTCATTGCCAGTGTCATCTTGCCCCACGCGATGCCGCCTCCCTGTCCGTTCCACGCGCATCTTTGACCGCTGCGCGAAAGCGCGAAGCAGCCCGCATCGGTACTCTCCAAGCTGCTTAATGGAGGTTCCGGATGTTCAACGCTACCCCCCGCCCCCGTGATCTGCACGCGCGCTACAACGCCGCTGCCGCCGGTTGGCACCGCAAGATGGATAGCTTGGGATATCCCGCCGCCTATGCCACCGCCATTGCCCGGCTGTGCCCGCAAGGCATGACCGCCCACCGCGTCATGGATATCGGCTGCGGCGCGGGCGATTTTGCGGCCGCCTATCTGAAAACCCGCCCGCGCCCCGATGTGCTGACCCTCGCTGATCCCGCCGCCGCCATGCTACACGAGGCGGGTGTGCGCCTGCGCGGTGCGGCAGATCAGGTCCTGCTGTTGCAGACCGCAATTGACGATCTGCCGACCCACCCGTCACAAGACCTGATCCTGTGCGCCCATGTGATCGACCACTGCCCTGACCCCGTGCATGCCATCCGCGCGCTCGCGCGGGGTCTCACGCCGAACGGTGCCATCATCCTGATTGCCACCAAACCACACTGGTGCAACCGGTTGATCCATATGATCTGGCGGCATCGCAGCCATACGCCCGCCCGGATCCTGCAGGCCATCGCCGCCGCAGGCCTTGTCTGCCCGCGCGACATGGGCTTTGCCAGCGGCCCGCCACGCCGCACCAGCCACGCCTACCTGATTACCCGCACCCAACCGGAGATGGATTATGCTGATTGTCATCGTTGATTTCGCCGTCGCACCCGCCAACACCGCCCTCGCGCAAATCACGCTGGACGCCGAGGCCCCGATTGTGCGCGCCCTGCCAGGCAATCTGGGATATTCTGTCTGGACCGACCCCCACCACAGCGGAGCCTTTCGCCTGATGCATGAATGGTCAGATACCGCCAGCTTTGCCGCCTACCGCGCCAGCGACGGGTTCAAGACTGTCGGCGCAGTCCTGTTCCCCCTGATGACCGGCACCCCGTCATCGCGCGTCTTTGATGCCGATCCCATGGTCAGCTGACCGATGCCTGATCTTGCCGCCTTTACCGTAATCGGTGGGTTCGACCCCGAACCCCTGACCACCCATACCTTCCCGCACCACTATCTGCTCTATGCCCTGGATGGTCTCATGGCGTTGGAGGCGGATGGCCGCTGCTGGACGCTGCCCCCGGCCCGCGCTGCCTGGATTGCGGCAAACCAGCCCGTGAATGTGCGCATCGCGCGCCGGATCACCTGCTGTTCACTCCTGTTTTCACCCGGTGCCTATGCCGCCCCCGGCCACCCCTTGCGCGTGTTCGACATGACGCCCCTGCTGCGCGAGGTGATCCTCGAACTGCGCCCTTATGGTCCGGGCAGCCCCGATCTGCCCCCCCATGCGCGGCAGCTGTTCGATACGGCGGCCATGCTCGCCGAACGGCTGGCCGCGACGCCAAGTCAGGCCTGGATGCCATCCGTGCGCAGTGATATTCTGCGCCGTGCGCTGGCCCTGACCAAGGACAACCTGACCACAACCCAGTGTTTTGAACAGATTGCCAAGGCTGCCGGGGCAACCCCCCGCACGCTCGCCCGCCGTTTCGCCGATGAATTGGGCATGACATGGCGGCAGGCCCAGCGGCGCCTGCGCATGGTGCATGCGGTCGAACAACTCAGCGATCATACCGCGACCATCACCGAAGTGGCCTTTGCCACAGGCTATAACTCGCTCTCCGCCTTCAACGCCGCCTTTCGTGACTTCACCGGGCAGACGCCCAGTGATTACCGCGCCGGCATCCGCGCCGCGGCAGCCTAATGTTTGTCGGTCTTGGCCGACAGCCAGTCCATCAGGGCCAGCAGCACGCCGGACGCCACAAACGTCAGATGGATCACGACCATCAGATACATCTGGTCCGCACTGACCACCTTGTCGGGATCGGCTCTGCCCATCCAGTCGGGCTGGTCTTCGGTATCGGCGACATCAGCTTTGAGACAAAATTCTCATACCCCGAAAGCAGCATGATCAGCGGAATGATGGCTGAAGGGTGAAGAGCGAAAGGATTGCAAGTCTTGAGCAAATGTTTCAGTTTGATCAACTCGCGGGGACAAGAAACGGTGAAGCAATGACGGAAGCAGTTGATTCGGTTGCGAAATCTGATGGCCCAGTGGGCTTGGGCGGTTGGTTGGTTTTGGTAGGCCTGGGCGTGGTGATTTCGCCTATACGCATTGTTTTTGAGGGGGCAAGTCTTTTCGGGCCGCTGCTTCACAGTAATATATTGCGAGATGTTGCTGACCCGAGCTCTTTAAGCTACGTCGCCTATTTGGCGGAATTTGTCTATCTCGAAATATGCTTCAACCTGATCTTTGTTGTTTGGGCAATATTGAACCTGGTTTGGTTTTTCTCCAGAAGCATAAAGTTCCCGGCTTCCTTCCGTTATTTCTTGTTGGCAAATCTGGCTTTTTTGGTGGGTGATGCATTTGTCAGCACAAATTTTATGCCAAGCAACGAAGCTTTTGATGCAGCGACAGTGAAATCTATTTTTCAGTCAGCGATTGGAGCAGCAATTTGGGTGCCTTACACAATCGTTTCAAAGCGCGTCAAAAACACCTTTGTGAATTAACCTGCGAACGCGGCTCCGATGCTCTCCGGGCCCTCGCATCATCAACGCATGGGCGCGGAGGATGAAACTGCGCCAGCTTAACCTCCCGATCTTCGGGAACCTCAGTCACAACGGGCCAGACATGTAGTCATCTCAATGATTATGTGACTAATGTTTGTCGGTCTTGGCCGACAGCCAGTCCATCAGGGCCAGCAGCACGCCGGACGC
>JAAFHS010000229.1 GCA_013298485.1 Rhodobacterales bacterium | reverse complement strand
CTGCCTCATGCATCCAGCGGCCAAGGCAGTTTCGGCAGAATCCGGCCAGGTTCATCATGTCGATGTTCTGTACATCCGTCCGGGTGCGCAGATGGTCGCGCAGGCGGCGGAAGGCGGCGGCCTCCAGCGCCTGAAGGGTGGCGGGATCAAGGTCTGACATCGTGCAGTGCCCCTTTCAGATGAAGAGCGAGCCGTTCGGCCCAGGAAAGATATGCCGCATGATCGGCGATCAGATCATTCCTGACCTCGATCAATGTATTCAAGCGCCCGGTTGCAAGGGCGTGACGGTCAATTGCATCACCGGGCAGATGACCGGCATAGGGCTGATTGTCACCGACGCACAGATCGGGGTCAGCGTTCAGGCGCGCCAGAAGCGGTTTGGACAGACGTGCGTCAAGATGCGAGTAAAGCACACCCACATGCCAGGGGCGCGGCCCGCGGCCCTGCAGGCAGGGGGTGAAACTGTGCACGGCGACAATCACGGTATCGTCACGGCGCGCGGCAAGGCGGGCGAGGGCCGCGTGATAGGGATCATACAGGCGGACCATCCGCAGGGCGATCTCGGCAGAGGTGATCTGGCGGTTGGCGGGGATGATCGTGCCGTCATAAAGGCGCATCACCAGCGTGGGATCATCCACGCCGCGGTTCGGGTCAATGACAAGACGCGAGAAATCGGACAGGATGGCGGTGCCGCCCAACGCATCGGCGAGGGCACGGGCCAGACCGGCGGCGCCCAGATCATAGGCGATGTGACGCGCCATATCGGCTGCGGCAATGCCCAGATGGCCGCCCGCGACCCAATCCGGCACGCGGTTCGAGGCGTGATCACAGGTGACGAGCCAAGGGCTTTTGCGGCCCTTGCCACAGACCTCAAAAGCGTTGAAGTTTTCAGTTTGCACAGAAATTACGCACCTTTTCGGTTTATCTGCCTTTGCAACCAAGCGCGTGTTGCCGCGTGCGATTTATTGGGCCATAAGCCCTGCGAGTGTGAAAGAAGAATGGGGAAAAGGCCATATGAGACGCCTTCGGAATGTGAAAATCGTCGCAACACTCGGCCCTGCATCGAGTGATTACAAGATGATCCGCGCGCTGTTCGAGGCGGGCGCGGACGTATTCCGCCTGAATATGAGCCATGGCACCCATGACGATATCCGCGCGCGGCACGTGATTATCCGGCAGGTGGAGCAGGATACGGGGCGGCCGATCTGCATTCTGGCCGATCTTCAGGGGCCCAAGCTGCGCGTTGGCACATTTGCAAATCCCGGCGGCGAGGAGCTGATTGAAGGGGCCGCCTTCCGCATGGATCTGTCGACCGCGCCCGGTGATGCGACGCGCGTAAACCTGCCGCATCCGGAAATTTTCGCAGCGCTGGAGGCTGGCACCTCGCTCTTGGTGAACGACGGGAAGATCCGGTTGCATGTGGACAAATGCGGCAAGGATTTTGCCGATTGCACCGTGACGGTCGGGGGCACGATTTCCAACCGCAAGGGCGTGAACGTGCCCGACGTGGTGCTGCCTGTCGCGGCATTGTCGGAAAAAGACCGGGGCGATCTGGAGTTTGCGTGCGAGCTGGGGGTGGACTGGCTGGCGCTGTCATTCGTGCAGCGCCCCGAGGATGTGCTGGAGGCGCGGCAGTTGGCCAAGGGGCGTGCGGCGATCCTGTCAAAGATCGAAAAACCTGCGGCGGTGAAGGCCTATGACGCGATTTTGCGCGTGTCGGACGGGATCATGGTGGCGCGCGGCGATCTGGGGGTGGAACTGCCGGTGCATTCGGTGCCGCCGATCCAGAAACGGCTGGTCCGGGGGGCACGGGCGGCGGCAAAGCCGGTGATCGTAGCGACCCAGATGCTGGAGAGCATGATCGAAAGCCCGGTGCCGACACGGGCCGAGGTCAGCGATGTGGCGACGGCCATCTATGAAGGCGCCGATGCGGTGATGCTGTCGGCGGAATCGGCGGCGGGAAAATACCCGATCGAGGCTGTGACAACGATGCATAACGTGGCGCTGTCAGTGGAAAAAGACCCGACCTACCGCCAGATCATCGAGGCGAGCCGCGTGGTGGCGCGCGAAACCGTGGCCGACGGAATTGTTGCGGCGGCGCGCGAGATTGCCGAGGCCACGAACATCAAAGCCATCGCGTGCTTCAGCCAGACCGGCACGACAGCGAGCCTTGTGGCGCGTGAGCGGCCCCGCGTGCCGATCCTTGCGCTGACGCCGCTGATGTCGACGGCGCGGCGGATGTCGCTGACCTGGGGGCTTTATGCGGCGATCACGGCCCCGCAGGACCGGTTCAAGGGCGCAGTACTTGCTGCCGTGAAGGCCGCACGCGATGGCGGCTTTGCCGGGCAGGAAGACCAGATCGTTGTGACGGCGGGCGTGCCTTTCAACGTGAAAGGCACAACCAACATCCTGCGCGTGGCCCCTTGCGATGAACGGTTGATTAGCAGCGCTGACCCGGAGTAACGTTACCCTTGTGTGACAAAGGGACGCGCCGTATGGATACCGACCTTTTTCTGGTCATCGGAATCGTTGTGACAATCCTCGCCGTTCCGCCTGTTGTCGGGGCCTTTTCCGAAAGCCGTCCGCCGCGCGCCGGGGCCATTCTGTTCCTGATCGGGGGCTCGCTGATTGCGTTGGCATTGACGCAAGGCACGATCCGTTATTCGGTGCCCGACATCCCGGATGTCTTTACACGTGTGATCTCACGCTATCTAAACTGACGGGGCCGCCTCCCCCCTTGCACTGCCCGCCATTTCCGCCTAATGGGACAACTTCGAAAAGCCTGCGCGGCCGGCCAGAAGTGGCATGCCGAGTCGCGCATTGTCACGATTGGAGATCGAAATGCCCAAGATGAAGACGAAATCGGCGGCGAAAAAGCGTTTCAGCTTTACCGCCACCGGTCGGGTGAAGGCCGGTCCTGCCGGCAAACGCCACGGCATGATCAAGCGCACGACGAAATTTGTCCGCGACGCATCAGGGGCGATGATCCTGTGCGCGTCCGATGCGAAGATCGTCAAAAAATACATGCCCTACGACCGGTAAGGAGAAACACATATGTCCCGCGTCAAATCCGGTGTTGTGACCCACGCCCGTCACCGCAAGGTCATCAAGGCAGCGAAGGGCTATTATGCCGCCCGCTCCACCAACTTCCGCACGGCCACGCAGGCCGTCGACAAGGCGAACCAGTACGCCACACGCGACCGCAAGACCCGCAAGCGCAACTTCCGCGCGCTGTGGATCCAGCGGATCAACGCGGCGGTGCGCCTGTTCGACCCGGCCTTCACTTATTCGCGTCTGATCAACGGTCTGGCCCTGGCGGGCATCGAAGTGGACCGCAAGGTGCTGGCGGACCTCGCGGTGCACGAGCCTGAGGCGTTCAATGCAATTGCGGCGCAAGCCAAGGCGGCGATGCCTGCGTAATTGCACAAAGCCGAACGGCAACGGAACATGACCCTGCCCCTTCGGGCAGGGTTTTATCTTGTCCGGCTTGCATCCATCACCCCTTCCCGCTAGCACCATCCGGCACTGATGGAGGCTGTCATGGACGGGCTGGATACACTCAAGATCAAATATCTGACCGCCGTGGCCGGGGCCGTGGATGAGGCCGCGCTGGAAGATGTGCGCCTCGCCGC
The DNA here is from genome assembly GCA_013298485.1 of Rhodobacterales bacterium. Taxonomy (GTDB): domain Bacteria; phylum Pseudomonadota; class Alphaproteobacteria; order Rhodobacterales; family Rhodobacteraceae; genus JAAFHS01. Next base: position 1,465 of record JAAFHS010000229.1, on the reverse strand, counting down.
CCTTGGCAAGAAGGGCGAGATTTCGGCACTGATGGCGACGCTGGGCAAGATGGACCCCGATCAGCGCCGCGCGACGGGTGCGATGCTGAACGTGCTGCGGGACGAGATTGATGCGGCGCTGCGCGCGAAAAAGGCGGCGCTGGGCGATGCGGCGCTGGATGCGCGGCTGCGGGATGAATGGCTGGACGTGACGCTGCCTGCGCGCCCGCGCCCGCGCGGGACGATCCATCCGGTGTCACAGGTGATGGAGGAGTTGACGGCGATCTTTGCCGATATGGGCTTTGCCGTGGCCGAGGGGCCGCAGGTGGAATCCGACTGGTACAATTTCGATGCGCTGAACATCCCGCCCGAACACCCGGCGCGGCAGGAGCATGATACGTTCTTCATGCACCGGGCTGAGGGCGACAACCGCCCGCCGCATGTGCTGCGCACGCATACGAGCCCGGTGCAAATCCGCGCACTGATGGAACACGGCGCGCCGATCCGGGTGATCGCACCGGGGCGGGTGTACCGCATGGATATGGACCAGACCCATACGCCAATGTTCCATCAGGTCGAAGGCATGGCTGTCGACCGTGATATCAGCATGGCCAACCTGAAATGGTGCCTCGAGGAATTCTGCCGGGCGTTCTTTGAGGTGCCATCGGTGGAGTTGCGGTTCCGCGCATCGCATTTCCCCTTTACCGAACCCTCGGCCGAGGTGGATATCCGGTGCAGCTGGGACAACGGGCAGCTGAAGATCGGGCAGGGCGACAAGTGGATGGAAATCCTGGGGTCAGGGATGATGCATCCCAAGGTGCTGACGGCAGCCGGGGTGGACCCGGCGGAGTGGCAGGGCTTTGCCTTTGGCATGGGGATCGACCGGATTGCGATGCTGAAATACGGCATCCCGGATTTGCGGGCATTCTTTGAGAGCGATCTGCGCTGGCTGCGGCATTACGGGTTCGCAGCACTGGATATGCCGGATTTGGCGGGCGGCCTGAGCGCATGAGCCTGCTTCCGCCGGAATTTGCCGGGGCGGAAACCTTTACCTTTGGTGACGGGCCGGAATTATGCGCAGACCTGCTGGCGCGTGTCAGACAGGGGCGCAAAACTGCGACCTGTGGTGCCTTGCGTGATTTTACAGAAGCGGGTGAGGCGCTGCCGGTTGTGGGGCGGCGCGATGTGGCCCTGAACTGGGATGGGACGCCCGCCTTGGTGATCGAGACAACCGAGGTGACGATCAGGCGGTTTTGCGATGTGGATGCGGATTTCGCCCTGTCGGAAGGCGAGGATGACACGCTGGAAGGCTGGCAGGCCGGGCACCGCGCCTATTTTGCGCGCAATGGCGGATGGGCATCCGATATGGAACTGGTCTGCGAAAGGTTCGTGTTGATCCGTGATCTGCAACAGGCGGCCCCATGACCGACCCCGACACCAGCCACCGCATCCATATCGCGGCCAATGACCCGGCGTTCGCGGCAAA
>JAAFHS010000228.1 GCA_013298485.1 Rhodobacterales bacterium | reverse complement strand
TCCGGCCTGATGCTGCCGGCCATTTCGCTGGGGTTATGGCACAATTTCGGCCATGACACGCCGCACGCCACAAAACGCGCGATTTGCCAGACGGCATTCGATCACGGCATCACCCATTTTGATCTGGCGAACAACTATGGCCCGCCCGCAGGCAGCGCAGAAGACGCCTTCGGTGATATCCTCAAGACCGATTTTGCCCATGTACGGGACGAACTCATCATCTCGTCCAAGGCCGGGTATCACATGTGGAACGGCCCGTATGGCGAATGGGGCAGTCGGAAGTACATGATCGTGTCCTGTGACCAGTCGCTGAAACGCATGGGGCTGGACTACGTTGATATCTTCTATTCGCATCGGTTTGATCCCGAGACGCCTTTGGAAGAAACCATGGGCGCGCTGGATCATATCGTGCGGTCGGGCCGCGCGCTTTACGCGGGGATTTCAAGCTACAACTCCATCAAGACGCGTGAGGCGGCGGCGATCCTGAAATCGCTCGGGACACCCTGCGTCATCCACCAGCCCAGCTATAACCTGCTGAACCGCTGGGTCGAAACCGATGGATTGAAAGAGACGCTGCGTGATCTTGGTATCGGGTCCATTGCCTTTACGCCGCTTGCGCAGGGTATCCTGACGCGCAAATACCTCAACGGCATTCCAGTGGATAGCCGCGCGGCCCAGGGCAAAAGCCTTGACCCCGCGACCATTACGCCGCAGGCGATTGAATCCGTGCGCGCGCTTGACGCATTGGCGCAAACACGTAGCCAAACCCTGGCGCAGATGGCGTTGGCATGGGTCTTGCGCGATGGCGGCATCACCACGGCGCTGATCGGGGCGTCCAGACCGGAACAGGTCATTGACTGTGCTGGGGCCATACACAACCTCACCTTCACGGCCGAAGAACTGGCCCTGATCGACCGGATTGCGCAGGATGAAGATATCAATCTATGGGCAAAATCCAGCGCATCGGACTGATTTGTTTATTCATCTGCCAAACAAAGGCCTTTTGTCGACCGAGGCATGCACATGATGCGGCCTTCCGCATGTGTTGTTCGCCATCGCATGTCATAAACATGGCGGAATCGCTTTTTGCACCTTAGGTAAGGGCAGGAATCACGCGCGGTGCCAGATGACACTGACCCTGAGAGTAGAAAACTATCGGTCCCTCGAAGGCGGCAGCCCGATCGAGATCACAAGCACAGGCCGCCCTCTGCGTATCGGGCGTGCCAACGGGATGGATTGGGTCCTGCCGGATGCAACCCGTTTCATTTCCAGCCATCACTTTGATGTCGACATGCGGGACGGCGGCTGGTGGCTGACGGACCGCTCGACCAATGGGACGTTCCTTGTGGGGCAGCCCTACCGCCTTGATGGTCCGTACCGTCTGCAACAAGGCGACCGTTTTCAGGTGGGACAGTATTTTGTGATCGTCCTTTTGGGCGCAGCACCCGTTGCGCAAGCCTATGGTGCCAATCCCGCCCCGGCCTATGGCGGCCCGGCCGCCTATCAATCCCCCGCTGGCAATGAGTTTGCAGACCCCTGGGCGGTCGGTTCCGGCGTCGCCGCCCCGGTTGATCCGATGCCGCGCAATGAATATCAGCGCACCTCTGATTTTGGGGACGAATTCATCGCGGCGCCGTCGATGCGACCTGCCCCGCCGCAAACCCCTGTCCCGCAAGCGCCACCGGCTGCCGTGCCGCCTAACCCGGCCTGGACAACGCCCCCATCACCCATGCAACCCGGTCCCAGTGAAGGCTTTGCTGGAACACCAGCGCCAGTTGTCCCGCCTGCGCCTGTCTCTCCTGCCGCGCCGCCTGCGGCGCAACCCGGGCCGCTGGTCCTTGCTGTGACCGGAAAGCCAGATGCAGCAGCAGCTCAGGCGTTCTTGCGCGCTTTTTGTGAGGGTGCCGAGATATCCGCCGATGCAGTCGGCAAACTTGTACCAGATGATTTCGCGCGCGAATTGGGCCGGACCATGCGTGTGGTTGCGACAGAGATGATGGCATTGCTGCAAGATCGGGCAACCACGAAGCGGTTTACCAAAGGCGGTGACCGCACGATGATCGGCGCAAAAAACAACAATCCGCTCAAGTTTCTGCCTGATGCAAAACAGGCGCTTGAAGTTATGTTCGTGGCCCCCCGCGATGGCTTCCTTAAGGGCGGTGACAGCGTGGTGGCGGGCATGGCCGATATTCGGCGCCACCAGATGGCGGTCTTTGCCGCGATTCAGCCTGCACTGATCAAGCTTCTGGCCGATCTCGCGCCTGAATCGATTGACGATGGGTCGGGGGGCGGGCTGCTCGGCGGCGGGACTAACAAGAAAAAGGCATGGGATACGTTTGTTGAACGTTGGGATGCCAAGGCGGGCGCGCATGAGAACGGCATGTTGGATGTGTTCCTGCAGCACTTTGCCGAAAGCTATGCCTCTGCGGTCGCCGCGGCCAGCAAGGACGTTGGACAGGTTGACTGATCCTGGGTCCCTGCTAGGCTCCAACCATTGCAGTTAGGGATTTAGGGATGGCGATTGACTGGCTAACAGACCCGATTTCAGACGACTTGCCATGTGGCGATGATCTGGTTGCTACAGATGACGACGCATTCATCAGCTACTACTACGAAGCAGAAGCAGCCCTGCCTGAACGGTATTTTGTTCCCGGCATCCGCTCTCCAGGTGATAGCTTTGCGCCCGGGACGGTATTCGACCCAAAGAGTATCCGTCATGCAGCCGAAAAAGAGACGATTCTCGGTCTGCTGCGGAAAAGCCGCGATGTGCGGCTTCTTTCGCTTCTGGCGCGTCAGCAGGTCCTTTCGGGTCGTCTGGAAGGATTTGTCGAAGCGGTTGATGCGATTGCCGTTTTGCTTGAGACACACCCGGTTGACGTGCACCCTCAGGATACTGCAGATCGACGCAGCGCACTGGAGGAGCTTGGCGCATCCACGACAGTCGTGACGCCGCTGCAATACATCAATCTTGCCGGTGCGGGTGAGGTGAGTTTGCGCAAGTATATGGCGGCGACAGGCCAATCCGAGCCGCGCGATGGCGAAGTTGGCCTCAGCGGGCCCAGCATGTTGGGTGAACTCGGGTCCCCTTCCAACAAGGGTGCCGTGGATACGTCGTGGAAACTGCTTAGCGCCGGACAGGACGCAATTCAGCGAATCAAAGGTGCCTGTCTACGTGGCGACCGCCCCTTTACAATTGGTCTGACGGCGACTGTCGAAGTCCTTTCCGAGATGCAAAAGCTGATTGGCCAGGCCCGCCCCGACCTGCAAGGAGAACTTGCGCCAGTGGTCGCAAAGGCCTCGAACGAATCCGCGGTTGCGACGCCTGGCGAACCTGCAGTTGCCAGTGCAGCCCCTGCTGCGACGATGCCGTCACTTGCGCCCCAAGTGATTCCCTCGCAGGCGGCCGCGCGACAGGCACTGCGCGCGATCGAGATGTTCTTTGCGCGGTTTGAGCCGTCGTCGGCGGCCCTGCTGTTGGTCACGCAAGCCCGCCTTCTGGTTGGAAAACCGCTGATCGAGGCGATCGAAACACTGCTTCCGGAAGATGCCAACAAGGCCCGGATTGATTTCGGTGCAAATACCGGATTTTCGATGTCGATGGACCGTTTGCGCCTGCTGTCAAAGGAGCTGGCAGCCCTCGCGCCAGCGGAACCTGAAGCTGATCCCGGACCGCCGCCAGTCATCACGACGCGTGCCGAGGTGGCGGCCTGGTTGCGCGATGTCGAGGACTATTTCAGAAAACGTGAACCCGCATCACCAATCCCTCTTCTCTTGTCGCGTGCAAAGTCGTATCTTGATAAAGATTTTGGTGCGCTTATTTCTGAACTGATGCCCGGACGGGCCAACGCCTGACGGCATACAACCATTGTGCAAGACCGTTGACTTTATAGGACAATAGACGTTTCATCCGCGACATACCCAAAAAGGGAGATTTGAACATGCCCGCTGACTCGGCAACCGGATTTATCAAACGCAATCGCCCACCACGGGTCATGATATCCTACGAAGATCCGTACGACAGCGAAAAGATGGTGGAGCTGCCCTTCGTCATGGGCGTTCTCTCTGACCTCTCCGGCAACGCCTCCAAGGTGGAGAAGCCGGCGCTGGCAGAGCGTAATTTTTCCGATGTGACCGGGTCGACGCTTGATGACTACATGAAAAGTGTTGGTCCCGCCCTGTCGTTCACAGTCGAGAACACGCTCGATCCGGCGGCGGGTGGTAAGCTTGGTGTCAACCTTGAATTCAACAGCATGGATGACTTCAGCCCGGCAGCGATTGCCAAGCAGGTCCCCTCGTTGAACAAACTGCTCGAGGCACGCTCGCAGCTTGCAAACCTCGCACGTTACATGACCGGTAAAGCAAAAGCGCAGGATCATATCCGCGCGCTGCTGAACGACCCTGATCTGATGGCCGCGCTGGCGGAACGTTCCGAACGGGAAGGCAAGGAAGAATAGTCCCTCCCGACCGCTATATGGCATTTGAAGACAAGGATTGAACATGGCGAATGACGGTACGCAAAAGGAAGCCCAGGTTAGCGGCGGTGGTCTGGCCGAGCTTGATGAGTTTTCGGACATCCTGAAACAGACGATCAAGCCGCGGACCGAAGAGGCTGCAAAGGAAGTTGACAGTGCGATTGTCGCACTGGTGAAAGAGGCGATGGCCGACGATACTGTCATCGCCGATGATGTGATCGACACTATCCAGGCAATGCTGGCCAAGATCGACGCAAAGCTGACCGACCAGGTCAACAAGATCATTCACGCCACAGAGTTCCAACAGCTGGAAAGCAGCTGGCGTGGCCTCGCCTACACGATCAACAATTCCGAGACGGACGCCAGCCTGCGCGTCAAAGTCATGAACGTGTCCAAGAACGAGCTGAAGTCTGAACTGCGCCGGTTTCCCGGTGCCAAGTGGGACAAGAGCCCCCTGTTCCTCAAAGTGTATGAACAGGAGTTCGGCACGATGGGTGGCAAGCCCTTTGGCTGCCTGATCGGTGACTACTATTTCGACCAGTCCACAGGCGATGTGAACCTGCTGCGCGATATGGGCAAGATTGCTGCTGCCGCGCACGCCCCCTTCATTTCGGCCGCGAATTCCACCCTGCTGG
>JAAFHS010000227.1 GCA_013298485.1 Rhodobacterales bacterium | reverse complement strand
GCTGAAACAATCTGGCGCAGCCTTGGGCCCCGGAAATTGGGGAAAATGCTGCCCGCCCCCAGAGGCTGCGCCAGTTCAGTGCCCGAAATGCGGGCGATCAGCGGTCAAATACATACACAAGAAATCGTCGCCGTTCAAAACTGCCGTTCAATCACTGGCAGGGTGCGCCGGGTTGAGGGGATCAGATCCCGGACAGCGCCCTGGCGACCCGACTAATCTTCAGATCGCTCCCAATAGTTAACAGCGCGCCGTGGCATCCACCGTGAGTTTTCCGTGAAAACCGCGCAATCCTTGACGTGACGGAAATAGCGGAAAGCGCGCGCCGTTCGACGCGCGTGACCACGGGCGAAAACAGGCTGGCAAGACCACCCGCCTTTCCGCTATCCATGGCGGGAGGTTGACGGAAAGGCGCGCTGTATGACCCCCGTGCTGTATGATTACTGGCGATCCTCGGCTGCGTATCGCGTGCGGATCGGGTTGAACCTTGTGGGTCTTGCTTATGATGCCGTGCCCATTGATCTGGTGGGGGGCGCGCAGCGTTCCCCGGAAAATCTTGCGCGGAACCCGCAGGGCCTGGTGCCCAGCCTTGCGATTGACGGGATCAGCCTGACGCAGTCGCTGGCGATCCTCGAATATCTGAACGAGACGCGTCAGGCGGGGTTTCTGCCGGATGATCCGGCGGGGCGGGCGCAAGTGCGGGCACTTGCCTATGCGATTGCGATGGAGGTGGCCCCGGTCTGCAACCTGTCGGTGCGCAGCTTTGCGGCAAGGATATCAGAGGGGCGCGTCACGGCGGATGACTGGATGCGCCATTTCATGGCACCGGGGCTTGCGGCGTTCGAGGCGATGCTGCCCGTGGCGGCGGGGCGCTATTGCCATGGCGATGCGGTCAGCCTTGCCGACATCTGCCTTGTGCCGCAGATTTACAACGCACGGCGCATCGGCCTTGATCTGACGGCGATGCGGCGCATCAACAGGGTCATGGCGGCGCTGGAGGATTTGCCCGCCGTGCAGGCCGCGCATCCGGACCGGCATCAGCCTGTTTGACGGTGTGATGGGCAGATTGCCCATCCTACGCGGCGGGCGTGATGTAGGATGGGCAATCTGCCCATCGACCCCTTACCACACCCGGATGCTCGCCCGTGCCGACCGCCCTTCGGCATCAATCACCGACAGTGTCACAAAGCCCGCACCGGGCAGGGTCAGCAAGGCCTCACGCTCACGCAGGGCCACGGCCAGCGGCACGCCATCGGCCATCCAGGTGAAGGGGGCCGTCCCCCCCGTGACCCGCACTTTCAGGCCCTGCGCCAGCAGCTCCACCTCGGCCCCGTCGGGGGGAAAGGCCACGGCGGGCGCATCCGGGGCTGCATCAAACGCCGCATTGCGCGAGCGGAAGCGTTGCAGCGGTTGGGGCAGTTGGGCGTTCGACACCAGCAGTGTGGATGGCGGGGCGGGGGGTTGCGGGGCCAGATCGCGTTTCAGCCGCCCGAACGCCTGAAACAGCACGGGCGCTGCCACATCGGCCCCGAACGCGCCCGGCACCGGTGTGCCATCGGCGCGGCCCATCCAGATGCCCACCACATGCGCGCCATCGAACCCGATGGCCCAGGCATCGCGGTGCCCGTAACTGGTGCCCGTCTTGTAGGCCAGCCGGTTTTCCGGGGCACCGGGCGGCGGGGCAAGCCCTGCCAGAATATCGCCCACCTGCCATGCGGCCACCGCCGACAGCACGCGCTGCCCTTCGGCTTGCGCGCCATCCTGCAGATGCGTCAGCGGCAGGGCCACGCCGCCACGCGCGATGGCGGCATAAAGCTGGACCATATCCGTCAGGCTGACCCCCACGCCGCCAAGGGCCACCGCGAGCCCCGGCTGCCCGCCCGGCACCACCGCGCGCACCCCGGCCTTGTCGAGTGCGGCCAGCAGTGCGGCAGGCCCCATCGCATCCAGCAGCATCACCACGGGAATGTTACGCGAGCCCTGCAACGCCTCGCGGATGCGGATCGTGCCGCGATAAAGCTTGTCGAAATTCAAAGGCGCATAGCCGCCGAAACTGGCAGGTTTGTCGTCGATCAGGGTTTCGGGATGCGCCAGCCCTTCGTCGAAGGCCAATCCGTAGACCAGCGGTTTCAGGGTGGACCCCGGCGATCGCAGGGCCTGCGTCATATCGACAAAGCCCTGCCGCGCATCGCCCTGATAGGCGGCTGATCCCACCGATGCCAGCACCTCGCCCGACGCATGGTCGGCGACGACCATTGCGACCTGCACCCGCTCACCCCGGCCGGCCACGACCTCTGCCGCCAGCGCCTCAAGCTTTTTCTGCAGGGCAAGGTCGATGGTGGTGCGGTGCAGGGCCACAAGGGGCGCGTCGTGCACGACGCGGTCGGCCAGATGCGGTGCATAGGCGGGAAAGGGTTTGCGGACGCTTGGCACGGGTTCGGTCAGGGCCGCCTGCGCCTGATCGGCATCGATGATGCCATCGCCCACAGCACGCGCCAGCACGCGGGCGCGGGCGGCTTCGGCCACATCGGGGGCACGGTCGGGGCGGCGGGATTCGGGGGATTGCGGGATCGCCACCAGCAGGGCGGCCTCGGCGGGCGTCAGGCGGCGGGGTTCCTTGCCGAAATATGAGATCGTGGCAGCGCGCACGCCTTCCAGATTGCCGCCAAAGGGGGCCAGATGCAGGTACAATTGCAGGATCTGATCCTTGGTCAGCCGATCCTCCAGCGCCCAGGCGACGCGGATCTGGCGCAGCTTGCCCGCATAGGCCCCGGTGCCGCTGTCCTCCAGCAGGCGTGCCACCTGCATCGTCAGGGTGGACCCGCCCGAAATCACCCGCCCGTTCCAGGCCGCCTGCGCAAGTGCACGCGACAGGGACAGGAAATCGACGCCACCATGGTCGTAGAACCGCTTGTCCTCGAACGCGATCAGCATCGATAGGTAATCGGCATCCACCCCGTCCGGCGCGACTGCCAGCCGCCAGCGCCCATCGGCGACGGTATAGGCGCGCAGTAAGGCACCATGACGGTCCACCACCTCGACCGAGGTTTGCAGGACGAGGGGCGGCAGCACCGTCGTATCAACCCAATCCTGGACGCGGTCCACGGAAAAGGCGGCGAGGAACATCCCCGCCGCCAATCCAAAGAACCAACGCGCACGCATCTTATTCAGAAATGGTCAGCGTCCCGGCATCCGTGCGGGCACGGTAATCCGGGCGGTACATGTCTTCGACCGACGCTGCCGGATGGTGAAACACCCCCGGTGAAATCGCGCGGACGACATAGGCGAGCTTGAAGGTTTCATTGCTGTACCGGTCAATCGCCGTCAGGAAACGGTCCTGCCGGAATTCGGCATGGGTGACCGTGACCTCGGCATTCAACCAGTCCATGCTGCTGGTATAGCCCGACGAGATCAGGTTCGGGTTGTCGATCTCGAACCCCGCAGGCAGCGGATCGGCCACCATCAGGCGTGCCTCGCCCTTTGCAAAGGGCGTCACCTCCAGCACGGTGACCAGCCGGTCGCCGACCTTGACCGCATCAAGGTTCACAGGCTCCCCCGTCAGGGTAAAATAGCTGCGGGTGATCTGATAGCCATTCCCGCCTGCGGGTTCGGGTTCCGCAGGCACGCCGTAGACGGAAACGGTCACGGTCGTATCCGCCCCGGTATTGCCCACGATGGTCGGTGTCGTGGCATTGGCATCCAGCACCCGCACCAGCGGCCCCGTCGCCGGATCGCCGTTCATGGTGATGCCATCGCTGCCCGCCCCGCCGATCAGCGCATGGGCGGCCAAAAGCGCCCATGTCGCCTCTTGCGTCGACAGGCCCGATCCGCGCACGGCGATCCGGTCGGTCAGCGCCTCGCGGTCAATCGCGGTCGAACCCGCCTCCACCGCCAGGGTCAGCAAGCCCGCGACATCGCGGTAATCCGTGCCGAAATCGACGCGGAAGATCTGATCGGTGCCTTCGGGGCGTGCATTCACGGTGGCCGCCGCGCGGGCGAACATCGCATCGGCGCGGACCTGATCACCATAGCTGGCCAGTGCCGCGCCCAGTTGCGCCTGCGCCAGAGGCGTTGTGAAATCATCGCCCTTCACATCCGCATAATAGCGCAGATCGCCTACGGCAGCCGCACCTTCACGTGCAAGCACCATCAGCGCATAGGCAAGGGCGGTACCCCCGCCATTGGTCGTCGCATCGAAATCGGGCGCATAGTTCACCTGATTGCGCAGGTTGGCGAGGGCCGATTTGAACGCCTGATCCGGCACGGCATAGCCCGCGGCCTTGGCCCGGCTGAGGAAATCGGTGACATAGGCATCCAGCCACATATCCCCGCTGCCCGACCCCCAGAGGCCAAAGGCCCCTTCGGCCGACTGATTGAGCAGGATATCCCCGATCGCCGCCTGCACGCGGGTGGCCACATCGCCATCTTCGGTTGTCGACCCCATCGCCGTGGCGATTTCGTCGAAATAGAGCAGTGGCATCGCCTTGGATGTCATCTGTTCGGTACAGCCGTAGGGGTAGCGGTCAAGGGCCGCCAAGATGCCCGGTGCATTCAGCCGGGCAATCGGCCCGACGGCCAGCGTGGCACGCCCCGATCCCGGCACAAGATCGGCAAAGACCGCCTCGTCAAAGGTAAAGGTCTGCCCCTTGGCCAGATCAAGCCGCGTCACGCGCGCCACTTCTGGATCATTCACCTGCACCGGCAGGGTCAGGGTTTTCACCAGTTCGCGCCCGTCCGGCGTGGTCAGCGTCACCGTAATCGTCTGGTTCCCCACGGCCCCCGCTGTCACGGGCACCGCAAACACCTGCTTGCCCAGATCGGTCAGCGTGAAGGTCCCCGGCACATCGCCAAGTGTGACGCCATTGCCTGCAAGTGCCAGTTTCATCTCACCCGATGGCCCGGTGGCATGCACGATCTCCAGCAGCAGGCGCGACTCATCACCTGGCGACATGAAGCGCGGCAGGCTGGCCGTCACCACCACGGGATCGCGCACCAGCACATCCGCGCTGGCCTGCCCCACGGCGGTACCCGACCATGCAACAGCCATCACCTTCACCGTGCCGTTGAACGACGGCAGGGTGAAGGTCGTGCGGGCATAGCCATCGGCCGCCACCTGCACCGGGCCTGCGAAATAGGCGACCAGTTCTT